>CAZWJO010000114.1:0-10234 GCA_964634905.1 uncultured Sangeribacter sp. | reverse complement strand
TCGCGCTGGCAGCAATATTGGCGCGACAACGAAGTCTTCAAGACTGAAATCAACAAAGAAAAGCCAAAATACTATGTGCTTGACATGTTCCCCTATCCTTCTGGAGCCGGTCTTCACGTAGGTCATCCACTCGGCTACATCGCCAGTGATATATATTCCCGCTATAAAAGGCAACAGGGCTTCAATGTGCTTCACCCAATGGGTTATGACGCATACGGCCTCCCTGCTGAGCAATATGCCATCCAGACCGGTCAGCATCCTGAGAAAACTACAAACGCCAATATCGATCGATATCGCTCTCAGCTCGACAAGATAGGATTCTCTTTCGACTGGAGCCGTGAAGTGCGCACTTGCGATCCGAAATACTACAAGTGGACTCAGTGGGCCTTCATGCAGATGTTCAATCATTACTATGACACAGAGATCGGCAAGGCACAACCTATTTCAAAACTAATCGCCCATCTTGAAAAATATGGCACTGAGGGTCTTCATGCAGCCCAAACAAAAGAAATCAATCTGACAGCTGACCAATGGAACGCCATGACAGAAAAGGAGAAACGTGAGACCCTTATGAATTGGCGAATCGCATTCCAAGGAGAGACAATGGTGAACTGGTGTCCGGAACTTGGCACTGTGCTTGCCAACGATGAAGTGTCTGAAGGTCTCAGTGTCCGTGGTGGTTTCCCGGTAGAGCAGAAACTGATGCGCCAATGGTGCCTCCGGGTTTCAGCATACGCTCCCCGTCTTCTCGACGACCTTAACGACCTTGCTTGGAGCGACTCCCTCAAAGAGACCCAGCGTAACTGGATTGGACGCAGCGAGGGTGCTGAAATGAGATTTCCCGTAAAGGAATCTGATATCGAGCTCGAAATCTTCACAACACGAGCAGATACAGTATTCGGCGTGACCTTCATGGTGCTTGCCCCGGAATCCGAATATGTTAAGCTTCTGACAACTCCCGAACAGAAAGAAGCCGTGGAAGCTTACTTAAATGAAGTCAAGCACAAGACTGAGCGTGAACGCCAGATTGACAAGAAAGTGACCGGAGTATTCACCGGATCATACGCCATCAACCCTCTTAGTGGCAAGGAAATCCCAATATGGATCAGCGACTATGTGCTCGCGGGTTATGGCACGGGCGCAATCATGGCTGTGCCTGCGCATGACTCACGCGACTATGCTTTCGCTAAGAAATTCAATCTTCCTATCATTCCTCTTATCGAAGGGGCGGACGTGTCGGAAGAAAGCTTCGATGCAAAGGAAGGCATCGTATGTAATTCCTGCGGACCTGACCTCGACCTGAACGGTCTGACAGTAAAGGAAGCTATCGCAAAGACTAAGCAACATATCTCAGAAAAAGGAATCGGCAGAGTAAAGGTAAATTACCGTCTCCGAGATGCAATTTTCTCTCGGCAACGCTACTGGGGAGAGCCATTCCCTGTATATTATAAGGATGGCATCGCTTATCTGATGGATGAGTCTGCGCTCCCACTTCTGCTCCCCGAAGTAAGCAGTTATAAACCGACTGCAGACGGAGAACCTCCACTCGGACGCGCCGAAAATTGGAAGACCCCGGAAGGATATCCTATAGAGCTCTGCACTATGCCCGGATTTGCAGGAAGCTCAGCTTACTATCTCAGATATATGGACCCTCATAACGACGAAGCTCTTGTCAGCAAGGAAGCTGATGAATATTGGCGTGATGTTGACCTTTATGTCGGAGGCGCCGAACACGCTACTGGTCACCTTATCTACAGCCGATTCTGGAACAAATTCCTCTATGACCTGGGACTGGTAGTTAGCCCGGAACCATTCAAGAAGCTTGTTAACCAGGGTATGATTCAAGGACGCACCAACTTCGTATATCGTATCAAAGGGACCAATACATTCGTCAGCAAAGGACTCGCCGACCAATATGACACAACTCCTATCCGAGTAGATGTCAACATTGTCAGCAATGACGTCCTTGACCAGGAAAAGTTCAAGGCATGGCGCCCTGATTTTGCCGATGCAGAGTTTATACTTGAAGACGGCAAATATATTTGCGGATATGCAGTGGAGAAGATGTCAAAGTCTATGTTTAATGTCGTGAATCCTGATGACATCGTCGAAAAATATGGTGCCGACACCCTTAGACTTTACGAAATGTTCCTTGGGCCTGTTGAGCAGTCAAAACCTTGGGATACCAACGGTATCGATGGTGTCAACCGTTTCCTCCGCAAGCTTTGGAATATCTTCAGCAAACGGACAGACGCACCGCGGAGCCCCCAGGAAAAGAAAATCATGCATACACTTATCAAGAAGGTAAGTCAGGACATTGAAAACTTCTCTTTCAATACCTCTGTGGCTGCTTTCATGATAGCAGTCAACGAGCTAAGCAAACTTACTTCTGTCAGCGCAGAATCAATGGATGAATTTGCACGCCTCATCTCTCCATTTGCTCCTCATATTGCCGAAGAATTTTGGCATCAGCTCGGTCATGAAGGCTCTGTAGCCGACAGCGAATGGCCGAAATGGGAAGAAGATGCCCTGAAGGAAGACACGGTGAAATATCCTGTACAATTCAACGGAAAGATGCGTTTCAACATCGAAGTGCCGGCTGGGAGCGACAAAGCGGCCGTTGAAGCCGCTGCGCTTGCTGATCCGGCCGCAGACAAATGGCTCGATGGGAAGACCCCAAAGAAGGTCATCGTTGTGCCCGGACGTATTGTCAATATCGTGATCTAATAATTCGGTTCTTAGCCTCCTAACCTTTTAACCGATTAACCTTTAAGTTGAGCTATTACTACTCAGCTATTCAGCTTAAGCATCTTCCCGATATTAATACCAAAACTCCCTCTGTGTGTCGTCTGTGTGAGTTTAAAAAATAGCTGAGTAGTTACGTTGAGCTTTGCGAAACTTAAATATTCTTAAAATAGGTGGTGTTTCCTTTTTGGGAGCACCCCTTTGATGTCTTATAAAGTAATAAAGAGGCTCCGCAATCGTTAATAGTATAATAACACACGCTTTATAGACAATATGACTAAGAAATTTAAACTTGTGATGGCCACTAACAATGCAAGCAAACTGCGTGAGGCAAGAGCCATCGCGGGCGACCAAATTGAAATATTGAGTCTTGATGACATTGGTTATAATCAAGATATAGAAGAGACCGCTGCCACCCTTGAGGGGAATGCGCTTATCAAAGTGCGTGCCATTAAGGAAGCATGCGGCCTTGACTGTTTTGCTGATGATACGGGTTTGATGGTTGACTCTCTTGGTGGCGCACCTGGAGTCCACACTGCCAGATATGCCGGAGATGATTGCAATCCGGATAAGAATATCGACCTCCTCCTCAAGAATTTAAAGGGAAAGGACAATCGCAGTGCAAGATTCTGCACTTGCGTAGCCCTTTCTCTTGACGGGGAAGAACATATATTTGAAGGATCAGTCGAAGGGAAAATCGCCACGGAGAGAAGCGGGTCGCACGGATTTGGCTACGATCCGGTGTTCATACCTAATGAGACTGGAATTTGTTTCGCTGAAATGACAGATGAGGATAAAAACGCCATCTCGCATCGTGGGCGCGCCATATCGTCGATGATGAGATGGTTGTCGACCCTTTGCGTATGTATACTCGCTATTTTTGGAGCAAAAGCCGCTTCAAGCGACTGGAGACTTTTCAATACTTTCGACGAAAAGATTGAAAATATTTTTGATACCCCCGACAAGACATATATCCTTGCTCACGCTCAGCTATACGACAAAAATAATGTGGACAACGCCGAAAAGATATTGTTTTTGTTTGCGCGCGACAAAGATACGGGAGAAATTAGACCATATAACGCTCAAAACTCCTTGAGCAGGTCCGTGATTAAAACTGCCAACTACAATGCGCTTAAAAATTATTTGCTTATTGTATATGATGACTATACTATCGACCTTCTGCACGATGATGGGTCTCTTCATACTATTCAAGCTCTAAAGGGATATAATGCTCCAATTTCCAAAGAAGTACGCTCCATATCATTTGATCCGGACCTTAACAGGGCATATCTTGCAACTGACTTCGGATATTTGATTATCGACGATAACAAAGCTGAAGTTGTCTCGAGCGGTATTTTCAATGAGCCTATTGACAAATTCATCAGAGTGGCGAATAGATATCTGATAGTAAGAGACAAGAAACTTTTTGAGAATAAAACCGATTCTAAGAGCCTCTCTCTTTCCGACTTCAAAGAGTCAGACTTGGGAGGCGAAGGAGAAGTTGGCGACCTTTTTCCTCTTACTTCCGACAAGTGTGTCCTTTCAAGGAAAATTGAGAACTCTACTAAACATAATATAGTAAGTTTTGAAAATGGGAATGACAACCCAGTGGTGAATTACATCGCGAATCTTGAAAACTCTTGCATTTCTGAGAATAGAGACGGCATTTTTTTTGGTAGATACGGCAGGGTGTATCAACTTAACAGAGATTCTGATCAACTTACATCTTTCCTTCGAAGAGAAGAAGACAATAATCTCATCTGCGGAAGCTGGGATTTTAAAAATTTTTATTATGCGCTCCCACGTGAGGGAATATTTTCGATGCGTAATGAAAACGACAACTGGACGCTTACCGGTCAAGCTGCCCGACCCAACGCTCCTGCTGTCTTCCGTTCCAACAATCTTAAATATTCTACCAAACATGGGATGCTCGCAAACACTCATGGCATCAACCAAAATTTTGACTCTCAATTCGCTTTGAATCCTATACTTTTGTCTTCTCTTAAAGACAATTCTTGGTCAATGCATGGAATCCCCTATTTTAATCCTGATTTACAAAAAATCATGATCAACCCATGCGGTATAGCTCAGGATCCGGATAATCCAGATATCTTTTATTTTGGATCCATCATGAATGGGCTATTGCGCTATAATATCAATGATATGACATCCCTATTGCACATGACTAAAAGCGATGACAATCCAAGTTTTCCGGGGCATGTCTCAATTCAAGATCCTTATTCCACATGGAAGAATACATATATGCTGACCTATCCTGTATTTGACAGCCGTGGCAATCTATTGGTTGCTCACTTGAATACGGAAGAAGAAAATAAATATAATCCTGAAATTTGGATCTGGACACCAGAAAGACGTCGTTCAAGTGTTTCACCAGAAAGCTTTCAACCTTTTATCAGAATTAGGCTCGAAGACGTAGTTTCAAGTAAAAATAATCTCGTCTTGCCTTTATTCTACCAAGGAAATCAAGATATGGTTGTTTACTTTTCCCTTTTCTCATTCGAAAATTCTTTCGTCGTATACAACCACAACAATACTCCGGATGTTGAATCAGACGACCGAAAAGTTCTGATGAGTTTAGGAAATTTGAAAGATTCTGATGGCAGCCTGGGATGTCATTATATATATTGTGCCACTGAAGATCCTGCTACAGGACTCGTTTGGGTAGGGACAGACAATGGCATTTTCACTTTCAATCCGAAAGAAGCATTCACAAATCAAAACATAGTGTCAAGAATAAAGGTAAGCCGTAATGATGGGACATCTCTGGCCGACTACCTGCTCGCAGGCACAAGCATCAATAATATCTCAATAGATGGGATGGGAAGGAAATGGTTTTCTATTTCTGGCGGCGGATTAGTATGCACTTCTCCCGATGGAAGGACCATTATTCAAGAAATCGACTCTGAAAACTCGATGCTTCCTTCCGATATGGTATATGCGACATGCTATAATCCCGACAACAATTCGATGATGATTGCCACTTCAGCGGGTCTGTGTGAATATTATCTCAACGGACAAACAAATGAATCTGCGGCCTCCTCTGTCAGAGCATATCCTAATCCAGTGCGTCATGACTACTATGGATGGGTCACTATCGACGGTCTTGAAGAAGATTGCTTAGTCAAGATTGCTGATTCAGCCGGCAATATAGTTCGTGAACTTGGTCCTGCTTCAGCCGGAAAAGTTCAATGGGATGTTTGCGGCATGGACCTTAATCGTGTGCCAAGCGGTGTCTACTTCGTCCTTGCCTCTTCCGGCCCCGGAGGGGGATCATATAGTGAAGTTAACAAGATACTTGTCATCAACCGTTAAGTCAACATCATTCCCAATAACCTACCAACCTCTATTCGCACATGGGAAAGAATAAACTTCAAAAATTCTCCGATATGGAGACATTTGGATGCGTACTCCAGTATCCAAGACACATTCTGATTGAAAAAGGATTCCCTTTTAAAGGGAATTGGAATGGTGAAGTATTCTCAAGTTCTAATCCAATCACTCTTGAGCTTGGGTGCGGGAAAGGAGAATATACTGTAGGACTGGCTGAAGCAAATCCCGACCGTAATTATATAGGTGTCGACATTAAAGGAGCCCGTATGTGGAAGGGGGCCAAAAGTGTTGAGGAAAAAGGATTGGGAAATGCAGCTTTTCTTCGAACTGAGATCGAGCAGATTAACCAGTTTTTCGACTCTGAAGAAGTAGACGAAATTTGGATCACATTCCCTGACCCTCAGATGCAGAAAGCAAGGAAAAGACTGACTTCTTCACGCTTCTTGACCAATTACCGCAGATTCATTCGTAAAGATGGAATAATAAATCTAAAGACAGACTCTCCATTCCTATTTGAATATACAAAACGCTTAGCTGAGACAAATGGATTTGATATCATCAAAATCACAGACGACCTCTATGGCAGTGGCCTTGCTGATCCGGTGACATCAATCAAGACTTTCTACGAGCAGCAATGGCTTTCTCGGGGAAAATCGATAAAACTAATCTCTTTTCGCATTGGAGAGGGAGAAATCATTGAGCCGGACTGCTCCGATATCGAAAAGGACGACTATCACAGCGAATTCGGCCGCCACTCCTCTAAATAATGCATAATTCATAATGCATAATTCACAAATGAAAATTCCATTCTTAATTCATAATTAGTCAACAATCCTATCAGCCACATGATTATGCATTGTGCATTATGAATTATGAATTAAACTAAAAACTATGGCTATATACCCAAAACTTATACTTGATGCGTTGACTAATGTCAAGTATCCCGGCAACGGAAAAAATATCGTCGAGCTCGGAATGGTAGAAGACGATATCCGAATTGACGGCAACAAAGTGGCGTTTTCTATCATTTTTGATCGCCCTACCGATCCATTCATCAAATCTGTTGTGAGAGCTGCAGAAGCGACTCTCCCTGTATTTGCCGACCCTGATATCGATGTAAAAGGACGAATATCCGTGAAATATCGTCAGACTGAGGCTCCCAAACCAGAAACACCCCTTCCCGGAGTGAAGAATATCATTGGCATAAGTTCAGGCAAAGGAGGAGTAGGCAAATCTACTGTCTCAGCAAATCTTGCCATAGCCTTGGCAGCAAAAGGTTATAAAGTGGGGCTTCTTGATGCTGATATTTTCGGTCCCTCAATGCCAAAAATGTTTGGAGTAGAAGACGCTAAGCTTTATATGGTCACTCAAGAAGGTAAAGATTGGATCGAACCGGTAGAAAAGTTCGGTGTCAAGATGCTTAGTATCGGCTTTGTAGTAGACAAAGACAGTCCGGTGCTTTGGAGAGGCGGAATGGCTTCAAATGCACTTAAGCAGCTCATCTCTGAAGCATGGTGGGGGGATCTTGACTACTTCCTGATAGATATGCCTCCAGGCACGAGCGACATTCATCTGACACTTGTCCAGACACTCCCTATAACAGGGGTAATCGTGGTCAGCACTCCTCAGGAAGTGGCACTCGCTGATGCAAGGAAAGGCATAGGTATGTTCCGCAGCGAGAAAATCAATGTCCCTATCTTAGGGCTTGTAGAAAATATGGCATGGTTCACTCCAGCACCCCATCCTGAAGAAAAATACTATATTTTCGGAAATGGAGGAGCTGCTCGCCTTGCAGAGAAAATGAATGTGCCTCTGTTAGCTCAGATTCCACTCGTGGCTGATATCTGTGAAATGGCCGACAATGGTCATCCCACTGCAACGGAATGCACTGGAGACGTGATGTCGCAAAATCCGGAAGCAAAAGCCTTTTCCACTCTTGCCGATAGGGTTGTCGAAGAATGTGATCGTCGAAACCGAGAGCTACCCCCTACTCAACCTGTGCAAACACATTAATTTAACAGAATTTAAGAAGATATTTATATATCTTATAAGAATTATAAATCTTATATTATAAATATGTCAACAGCTCAAGCCGAAAATACCCGCAAGGTGACTACAAGCCGCCTGATGGAAATGAAACACCGCGGTGAAAAAATCTCAATGCTCACTGCATACGACTATACATCTGCCAAACTCGTGGATGAAGCGGGAATGGATGTGATTTTAGTAGGAGACTCTGCATCTAATGTAATGGCAGGAAATATGACTACCCTTCCCATTACTCTCGACCAAATGATATATCATGCCAAGTCGGTGATGAAGGCTGTCAAAAGAGCTCTTGTTGTGGTCGATCTTCCATTCGGAACTTATCAAGGCAACTCGAAAGAAGCATTGGCTTCCGCTATTCGCGTCATGAAAGAAAGCCATGCTGAAGCGTTGAAACTTGAAGGTGGCGCCGAAATAGCTGAATCAATCCAACGAATTCTATGCGCAGGAATCCCAGTGATGGGTCATCTTGGTCTCACACCACAGAGTATCAATAAATTCGGCACCTACAGCGTGCGGGCCAAAGAGGAAGCTGAAGCAAAAAAGCTGCTCGAAGACGCAAAGCTCCTTGAAGAAATTGGATGTTTCGCTATCGTTCTTGAGAAAATTCCTGCAAAATTAGCTGAGCAAGTGGCAAAAGAACTCACAATCCCTGTCATTGGTATTGGAGCCGGTGGAGGAGTTGATGGCCAAGTGCTTGTTATGCACGACATGCTTGGTATGACTATGGGATTTTCCCCACGCTTCCTACGCCGCTACGCTAATGTTGGAGAAGTTATGACAGATGCTTTCCGCCATTATATAAGCGATGTAAAGACAGGTGATTTCCCCAACGAAAAAGAACAATATTAACTCAACTTTCGCATGCTCAAGTTGAAGGTTATAAGGTTAACCATCAAGTTGAGCTTGCGAAACTTAATTATTAATGAAAAGAATATCCGACGCCGAGCATCAAATTGTTTTGTCTCTGAAAATTTAAGAGTTGGTAGCCAATGTTAAGGTACAAGTGGTCTGTAAAACGAACTTTTAAATTAGCAAGTTGGTAGCTGGCCTTAGTTTCTTCCGGACCAAAGACATTATATCCTATACCGAGATTGACTGAAAAAATAGGCATGACAAGCTCTGCTCTGCCTGAGACACCCATACTAATCTGATTAAAAAAGGGTGGCCGTGAAAAGCAAATATCTTCCGGGGAGGATCCTGAGATATGATGGCGTTTGAGATCAGTGCTCTCATCCCATTGAAAGTCGGCAGAAGCTCCTGCCTTGAAAATTTTTGAAATCATCCACATAGGAGATATATCGATTCCTGCCACAGCGAAGTGACCATTCAGCAGAATAGGGGTTTCCCCTCCTCTGTAGACTCTTTTTCTCACGGCTCCGTATGCAGTCACATCAAATTGCAATTTTTTCTTCCCTATTAGGGTGTCAGAGTCGAACGATACTTTCCTCCCCGGTTCTGGAAATCTTGACCGCAATGGACGAGTCACCCCAATTCTTAAGCCGATAAAGTTCACTCCTGGATTCGGAAATGATGTGTTGCCATCAGAGAAATGAGTCAAGTCTATTCCTGCCGTCATTGAATAAGAGCTGTTAAGATTCCATAGAAGTCCTGCTCCTAAATTGATATAGGCATTCGTCTTAGAGCCAACTATAAGATTTGAATAAGCAATCTCTCCATCACATTTTTTCCAACCAAAGGATGCTCCAAAATTCCATTCATAAAACAATGATAACCTTTTATTAAACTTATATATAGGAGCGCCTTGAAATACATATACCGATATGGGCGTGCCAATTCCTCTATGGTTGCCTAAAAAATTGACCGACGTACCGATTCCTTGCCATACACCCGGATATAATCGCCCATCTGCAACGGCAGGAGAAAACTGAAAACTATATTTAAAATGAAGAGAAGAGCATAGGATGGTCTTGCGGGCATCTGATACATCCAATTTGCTCTTAAGGATATCATCCTTATAAGAGGAGAATGCATAAGAAGGGCGTATGTCAAATCCAATACTGTTAATAATATTATTGCACGACTGCGTTGTCTCCCCATGGACTTTCAGGAAAACAGTAATCAACAATAA
>CAZWJO010000113.1:0-10240 GCA_964634905.1 uncultured Sangeribacter sp. | reverse complement strand
GCCATGGCCATTTCATAACCTCCAAACCATGCAATCTTTGAATCGGGTGTTTCATCGCCCTTATAATTTTCCACTGCTTTAGAAAGAACTTTATATTTGTGTCGTATACCGTCATTGTCAAGACCAGCTCCAGCTCCGATACATTTTTTCAGGTCGATACCCGTAAACAAGTGCATCCATACGGCTGATGGAGAAGTATTTCCACTTCCCATCTCACCGAAACTTATCACGTTGCATCCATCAGCATAAATGTTCCTGACAATCTCTGCACCTCTTTCTATGCAAAGATTCAGCTCATCTTTTGTCATAGCCGGACAATAGAGAAAGTTGCGAGTACCCTTACCAACCTTCATATCAATGATTCCATGCCCTGCTGGAATATCATAATCAACACCGGCATCAACAAGCACGAGTTTGAAACCGTGCTGTTCGCAAAGAAAATTTATTCCGGCTCCCCCTTTGGAGAAATGGCTAAGCTGTTGCCAAGTAACTTCTTTCGGCGACACACTAACCCCTTCTTCAAGAATACCATGGTCTGCAGCAAACAACACATTATGAGGCTTCCTCAACTCTGGAGTCAGAGTCTGCTGAATAAGACATATTTGCAAAGCCAACTCCTCAAGCCTACCCAATGCTCCTTTGGGTTTCGTAAGATTGTCAATCTTATTTATTATTCCCGATTCAATCGACAGGTCAACCGGCAATATATTAAATTTTCTCATACAATTTCATCCTTTGATTTTAACCGGTAGACCGGATATTATGAGATAAACTTCTTGCGCTAATGATGCAACGTACTGATTGATTTCTCCCTGCAAATCAGCAAAGTCCCGTTGCATTTTGGTTGGACTCACACCCCCAAGACCAACCTCGTTCGTTACAATAATGAAAGTGCAGGTTTTCTGAAGCAGACACTCGATCTGACCTTTAAGGCAAACAAGTGCTTTTTCATTATTCTCGTTTTTTTCAAAAAACCAGTTTGTAGCCCAAAGTGTTAGGCAATCGATAAGCACAACCTCACCGTCCGAGAAAGAAATATCATCCAACATCAAAGGAGACTCCAAATTCCGCCAACGATCTTTCCTGCGTTCCTTATGCACTGACACCCGCTGCGCCATCTCCTCATCCCAAACACGTGCAGTTGCCAAATAGGTAGGTCGCTCAGTCAACCGCAAAGCCAATCCTTCAGCAAAAACACTCTTGCCGCTCCTCTGACCTCCGGTCACCATTATGAGTCGTGATTTCATTTTTTCTTTTTGCATAGCCTTTTAATCCAAAGATAGTAACCGGTGATGGGGAGAATAGCACCAATAATTACGCATAGAAGATAGAATATACGTGAAACCCATCCAAGCCATGAGCCAACATGGAGAGTATAGATCCACCCTTTTATATGGTTTGGACGAGTTTTATCGGTATATTTTTCAATACTGATTATCTTGCCAGACTTTGAATCAAAACTATAAGTGTCGAGTGCCTGTTGATTTCCAATTCCATCTAAGACTACATCTGCTTTTCCTTGATATATACGTATCTCATTGTCTTTATTTCCAGCTTCGATAGTATGGTAAGCCACTTCCCATACTAAGTAATTAACCGCAGGAGTTTTATGACTCGATGACTTAGCAATCTCACTCCCGAAAACAGAGTAAAAAGCTTTTTTATACCATCCAAACGACCATGTAAGGCCTGTGAATATGCAAATTATTAACACTGCTGAACAAATAGCACCTCCGACACAATGGAAATCATACCAAAACTTGTAGTTCCCTTGCTTTAAAGTGATTTTCAATTTATCTTTCCAATGACCCTTTTTAGGCCACCAGACGATAAATCCGGAGATAATGATAAATAATAATCCAATTGTGGTGATTCCTATTATCAATTTACCTGTTTTTGCTCCGAATGCTCCTTCTGCTTTTGATTTCCCAAAGAGCCGACGATGGGCTGAACTTGCCAGCTTGAAAATCTCAGCACGTTCATATTTCCCTATGACTTCTCCAGTGTATTGATCCACCCATATCGCCGCCATAGCAGGTTTTGCGAGAAGAACTTTATATGCATGGTCATGGTCAGGATATGTTGTAACCCCAACAATTTCATTTTTTCCATCCAGATATTTTTCAGCGGAAGATAGGATAGAATCGAGTGTAAGTGGTTGGTGACCTTCACTTTTTACTTCAGCTTGTCCTATATGTCCGAAATCTCGTTCGAAGATCAGGATAGCACCGGATAAACACATCAAAACGACTATCAATCCCAATGGAATTGACAGCCAAAGATGCAACTGTCTGAAAATACGCTTATTCATAACTAATTATTTTGTTCCAGAAATAATCACGTCAAAAATAGTGCAATGAGGCAGGTTTCCTGACTTAGTCGGTATCTTGCCGGCCTTCCCTCCTAATGGAAGTGACCATATAAAATAGCAGATACTTCACAGACATTACAGTAGCTGGAACTGTCCCGGATTCACACCGGATTCCCTCTCATCGGCAACCAATAGCCGATTCACCTAATTACAATGCAAAATTATATATTTTTCTCCAATTAGCCTCTTTAAATTGAATTTTTTTTCTTTTATTTATGCGTATTTTTTGTTTTTAAAATAGATATTATTAAGAAGCATCTTATAAACAAGGGGGAATAAATGATATAAAAAAAGCTTTCGAAAAATCGAAAGCTTTTTTGGTGGCGGGAGCAGGACTCGAACCTGCGACCTTTGGGTTATGAGCCCAACGAGCTACCACTGCTCCATCCCGCGGTGTGATTGCGAATGCAAAATTACAACATTTTTGACCAATTGTCAAGACTTTTCATGTTAAATTTAGTTAACAAAATCAGTAAAATATTGTATTGCATTATTATTTAGCTAATTAAAATTCTAAAATCTTAATTCAAAATTACTTCCTGATTGTAAACGCTGCACAGGAGTATCCTCCTCCGAATACCATCAACGATACTATATCCCCTTTCTTAAGTTGATCCTGATGCTGTGCAAGCACAAGCGGAGCGCTTACACTTCCTGTATTTCCGAGCTCGCTAATATTATTGAGGAATTTCTCCAATGGCACGCCCATCATTCGAGCACATTGCTTGATGATTCTCATATTAGCTTGATGGGTTATGAAATATGCATTGTCTTCTCTTTTCAGTCCACACCTCTCAAGATTCTTGTCAAGCGCATATTCCATATATTTCACTGCATTCAAGAATACATCCCTACCATCGGGCATCGCAATCCCATCTTCCTTCGGACGAAGACGTACTCCATCTGGCCCTTTCCCTATTTGTCCAAGTCCCTCGGTAAATACTGAAAGAATCTCAATGTCGGATTCAGATTCCTTTTCATTGCTCAAAAAATAAGCAACCGCGGCATCTCCCCAAAGGTGTCCTGCCTTAGGGTCAGAATCATTAGAATAATATGAGTTATGCTCACTGCATATTAGGAGAGCTCTTTTAGCTTTCCCCATTGCAAAATAACCCTCCACAATTTCTATGCCGTTCACGAAAGAGCTGCAAGCTGATGAAGCATATACTGCCTTAGCCTTTTCGATTCCATATTTACGCTGTACGCGGTGGGCAGGAGTGCCAACAGTGTCGTAAGCACAATAGTGAGCAGATACGATTAGATCTACATCCTTAACTGGATAGGGGAGGCGAGGCAGAGCATTCTCAACTGCCTCGAATGCCATAGTGTCTACATTTTCATCTTCCGAACATCTGCTTCTGGTCTCTATGCCGGTGCGTTGCACAATCCAATCGGCATCAAGTCCGTTGATGTCTTTGAAGTATTCGTTCGACACTCTCTTTGAAGGTATGTAATGGCCTATAGCATTAATATACATTGGCTATCGTTATTTTAGGTTATATGATTCCTGATAAATGGCTTCTATAGTTTGAAATTATGGATGCTCATCGCTTCAAAAGTCCGGTTAGCAACATTGAAATTACCGACTTTGAAAGCTGATCTTTGTCAACCCCGATTTCGGATAGATCATCACGTATGTAAGGAACATCGAGACCCTGAATGGTTTTAGTAATGATCAAAGCAGTACGAGGAATGTCATCGATTTCGAATATTCCTTCTGCAACCCCTTCTGATAGTATCTGTTGAAGAAGGATAGTTTCTTTTCGGCTGACAATACGTCGAGCTCTATCGACTTTTCTGACGTCACGGAAAAACCATGCACGCAGCGATCCATTACGCGAAACAACTTCCTTCATCGTCTCGAAATGAGCATCTATATACTCTGTCAATTTTACATCCGCTGGAACAGCCTTTGCCACAATAGTACGGAGTTGAGAAAGAGCTATGTCGGTTTCCTGTTCGATGACTGCATTGTAGATGTCACGCTTGCTTTTAAAATATGTATAGATCGTTCGCCGACCTTTCTCAGACGCTGATGCAATATCATTCATGGTGGTATTCTCGACCCCTTTTCTTGCAAAAAGCTGTCGAGCTACTTCGATGAATCTCTCTCTCGTCTTGAGTCCCACGTATGATTTTATTTTGGGTTAAAAAAATCGTTTATTGCACACAATTTCTTTTGTGTGCAAAATTAATCAAAATTTATTCGATTTCCAAATTATTCGCCAAGAATTGGAAGCATTTCCGGTAGAGGATCGGTTTCTATCTCGATTTTTTCTTTAGAAACAGGATGTATGAACTCAATTTTCTTTGCAAGCAGGGATATTCCACCTCCTGGATTGGATCTTTTGGCTCCATATTTAAGGTCACCTTTGATGGGTGTACCGGTAGAGGAAAGTTGTACACGTATCTGATGTTTTCTTCCTGTCAGCAATTCAACCTCCAAAAGGGAATATCTTTCTCCTTCTGCAATCACACGATATTTAAGCTTCGATAATTTTGCATCTGATGCATTCTTATCTACAACCCTGGTCTTGTTGAGACGTCCGTCTGACTGCAACCAGGATTCAATCACACCCTCCTTTTCCTTTCGCTTACCTTCCACGAGAGCCCAATATGTCTTATGGATTTCCCCTTTTTTGAGCATATCATTGAGTCGCGAAAGGGCCTTGGACGTTTTTGCAAAGACAACAAGTCCTGCCACCGGACGGTCAATACGATGTATAACTCCACAAAATACATTACCAGGTTTGTTATACTTCTCTTTCAAGTATTGCTTTATGATTTCGGAAAGAGGAGTATCGCCTGTCTTGTCACCCTGTACAATCTCTCCAGCTTCTTTCCTTACGATTATGATGTGATTATCTTCATACAAAGGTGTCATAGTTTTGAGAGTCGAAATTCAGCAATTAAAAAATCATCAGGATATGTGACCTTTATATTAATTGGGTCTCCTTCATATAAACGGATTGGATGTCCGAAATATTCCACTACGCTTGCGTCGTCGGTGAAGCTTTGCTCTTCCGATTTGAGAGCTTCTTCGTATGCCATGTGGATGAGCAGGTTGTTGAATACTTGGGGGGTTTGCACAATGTGATATTCCGATCTGTCTACAGTATCATTGTTTCTGAAGGTCCCTTTGCGAAGGGATTCGGTCACTGGAACAGTTGGTATTCCTACATACCAGTCACTTGCCATTTCATAACCATTTCTGATGACTTTCTCGCTGACAAGAGGGCGAGCTGCATCATGCACGGCGACCAGAGCGTCTTCTTTGAATGGAATCAGTGCTAATCCAGCTGCTACCGACAAAGTTCTGGTGGCTCCTCCGGCTACTACGAAATGTTCCGGACTATCTTCGCCACATATCTCTTTCCAATAATCAATATAATCCGGGTGCATGACAACAATCAGCGTTGTAGAAGGATCTTCATTGTGGAAGGCCCTAAGCGACCACCAAAGCATAGGATGGCCGCAAATCGGATGAAACTGTTTTGGAAGAGAATCGCCGGAGCGGCTTCCTACCCCTCCGGCGACTATGATAGCATATTTCTTAAACATAAATACACATAACCTGTTAACCTTATTAACCCTCAACTTTCGCTTGCGAAAGTTGAATTTTTACATATTCATGCCGCCGTCTACTTGGATCACCTGTCCGGTCACATAGCTTGACATGTCGCTTGCAAGGAAGAGAGCAACGTTTGCGATATCTTCCACTTGTCCGCCGCGACGGAGAGGAATTTTCTTGCACCACTCAGCGCGTACTTCCTCTGGAAGTGCAGCGGTCATCGCTGTCTCAATGAAACCGGGAGCGATGGCGTTAGCACGTATACCACGGCTACCTACTTCCTGTGCGATACTCTTTGCAAGTGCGATAAGGCCAGCTTTGGAAGCTGCATAGTTTGCCTGGCCGGCGTTACCGTGAACGCCAACTACAGAGGCCATATTAATGATGGAGCCATTGCGTTGACGCATCATGATGGGGAGAACTGCATGGATGAAGTTGAAGGCTGATTTAAGGTTTACTGCAATGACTGCATCCCACTGAGCCTCGCTCATACGCATCATCAGACCATCTTTAGTGATTCCAGCGTTGTTGACGAGGATGTCGATAGAACCGAAATCATCCTTTATCTGTTTTACGACTTCTTCTGTCTCAGCAAAATCAGCGGCATTTGAAGCATACCCTTTTGCCTTGACACCGAGTGCCAATAGTTCGTCTTCTGTTTGTTTTGCGTTTTCATCGATTACGAGGTCGGTGAAAGCTACGTTTGCGCCTTCAGCTGCAAATCGGAGGGCAAGTGCCTTTCCAATGCCGCGGGCTGCTCCAGTCACGAGGGCTGTCTTTCCTGCTAAAAGATTCATAATTATCTGTTGTTATTGGGTTGATTGCTTTTTCAGTCTGCAAATTTAGTGAAAAATTCTCAATTCTCAATTCTCAATTCTCAATTATTTTGATTAATTTTGCAAAATGATGCTGATTCAAGTCATTCTTCCCCTTCCAATTCAAGGCACTTTCACTTATTCAGTGCCTGATGATGTCAGCCAGATGGTTGGCATCGGTTCGCGTGTCCTCGTACAGTTTGGTCGAAAGAAATATTATACCGCCATAGTGTCCGGTATCGACCAGACTCCTCCTCAAAACTATGAAGTGAAATCAATAATGGCGGTCCTTGATCCTCATCCGGCTCTTCGCTATCCTCAATTGAAGTTTTGGGAGTGGATTGCCGACTATTATCTTTGTTCGGTTGGAGATGTGATGAAAGCTGCTTTGCCGACTGGGCTGAAGATTGAAAGTGAAAGCGTTGTGACGCTCAATCAGGAATTTGATGCCGAAGATGGAATCCGTCTCACAGAGCGGCAGTCAGAGATAGTGGCAGCTCTTCAACATTCAGGAAAGGAATCACTCAGTGGACTTGAAAAGGCTCTCGGACTCAAGAATGTCGCTCCGCATGTCAATGCCCTCCTCGCTACAGGAGTGGTCCGTGTTGATGAGAAAGTGGTGGAGAAATATCGACCCAAGACAGTAACTAAGGTACGCCTTCTTTGCGAGCGTGGAGATGAGGAAAAACTTCATGGCTTCTTTGATATGACTAAGCGCAGTAGTCAGCAGCAAGCGGTGCTTTTGGCATATCTCGACCTTTCTAAGTTTATGGTGAAAGGTGAGGAAGTGCGAGATGTAGAGCGGGATACTCTACTGAAGGTCAGTAATGTTTCTCCATCAGTATTGAAAGCCGTGGCAGATAAAGGAATCTTAGAAATATATAAGGATAAAATAAATAGATTTGATTCAGGAACTGCGTTAATGGGTGAAATGCCAGTCCTTTCTGAAGTCCAGGCTAAAGCAGCAAAAGAGATAAGAGATTCTTTCCGCGACCATGCCATCACTTTGCTGCATGGAGTTACTGGATCAGGAAAGACGGAAATTTACTGCGATCTTATTAAGGAGGTCCTCGACCAAGGAAGTCAGGTGTTATATCTCGTACCTGAGATATCCCTTACCACCCAACTTACCGATCGACTTAAAAAAGTTTTTGGAAATCGTCTTCTTATATATCATTCTAAGTTCTCAGATAGCGAACGTGTGGATATCTGGAATCGGTTGTTGACTACCAACGAACCAATGGTTGTGCTTGGAGTGCGCAGTTCAGTTTTTCTGCCATTCTCTCGCTTAGGCCTTGTGATAGTAGATGAGGAGCATGAGTCTTCTTTTAAGCAATTCGACCCTGCTCCCCGCTATAATGCCCGAGATGCAGCTACGGTTTTAGCTTCAATGCATGGAGCAAGGACCCTCTTCGGCTCAGCTACTCCTTCTATTGAGACATATTGGAAAGCAGTCAATGGTAAATTCGGATTGGTGACTTTGTCCGAGCGATATGAAGGGTCTTCTCTTCCTGAAGTGGAGATTGTGGATATGCGGCAGATGAGGAAGCAGAAAGATGTCAAAGGAATATTGTCGGGATCATTACGCCGGCAGACTAAAGAGGTTTTGGATAAAGGTTGGCAAGCGATAATGTTTCAGAACCGCCGTGGCTTTGCTCCTGTCGTAGTTTGTCATACATGCGGATGGAGTCCTAAATGCCACAACTGTGATGTAAGTCTTGTTTATCATAAGGGAAGTAAGCTATTGCGCTGCCATTACTGTGGCTATACTCAGACTCTGCCTGATCTTTGCCCGGCTTGTCAGGAGAATACTCTTGAGAAATATGGTTATGGCACGGAGCGTATCGCTGAAGAGGTGCAGGAGGAATTCCCGGATAAGAAAGTTTCTCGTATGGACCTTGATACAACCCGTAATAAACTTTCATATCAAGAAATCATTGAGGAATTTGCTGATCAACGTACAGATATACTTGTCGGAACACAGATGGTTTCGAAGGGTCTTGATTTCGATAAGGTTAAGATGGTTGGGGTGCTGAATGCAGATACTTTGCTCAATTTCCCGGATTTTAGGAGTAATGAAAGGGCTTTCAATATGCTTGAGCAGGTAGCCGGACGTGCCGGTCGTAGGCAAGAACCGGGAAAAGTTCTGATTCAGACCAGTAAAGCTGATGAGAGGGTCTTGGAGCATGTAAAAAATCATGATTACCTCTCATATTATAAGGAGGAACTTGAAGAGCGGCAGAAGTATGCTTATCCTCCGTTTACTAAGATAATCAATGTCTATGTAAGGAATAAGGATGCGGCCGTTTGCGATGCTGCGGCTGTGATGCTTGCGATGGCACTGCGGCAAGTTTTCGGTGGAAGAGTGCTTGGACCAGAAAAACCATTCGTTTCGCGTGTCAATACCTGGTATATCCAGCAGATAATGTTGAAGGTGGAGGCTGGTGCATCAATGAAGAAGGTCAAAGCCCTACTACGTCAAGTTTATGAGCGTCTTGCTCCCACACCTCAAATCAAATCCTCCCAAATCCATTACGACGTAGACCCCGTCTGACTCAGTTTTGCCATTGCTATTTCGTAGGCATTTATGGCAGTGAGAGCGGAAACTGCAGCCATCACTACCCAGTATAAGTAGCTGTATTCAATCGTGATGTTTTGGATCTGAAAATGAGGGAGTGATATACTGAATGTCGGTACCCAGCTTCCTAAAAGTGGAAAAAGCAGAGTCAAAATGACACCTACCGCAAAACCGCATACTCCGGCAATTGCCACAGCCAACTTGTTGCGTTTTTTAAGAGCTGCATTATGTTGCTTCACAATCTCGACCGCCTCCATATTTCTTTTCAGTTTTGTCATGAACTGAAAAGAGGATGAGAGTTCAGGCTCAAAATCGTTGAATAATTCTTTTATCTTATCGTCTTCCATAATTATTTACGTGGGAAATAATTAGATTATATGATACTATCATTATTACATTTTCGAGTGTATGTCAACAACAAATAATTAATTTTAGTTTGAGTGCAACTAATTATGCATTGTGAATTATGCATTATGCATTCGATCTTAATAGCGTTCGGAGATGTTTTCGTCCTCTCGACAGATGTTGCTTCACTGCATCTTGCGACGTCCCTTCAATTTCGGCAACCTCTTTTATTGAATATCCCTCCTTATAATATAGAAGAACGGATGTCCTTTCCAAAGGAGGAATGCCATTTAACGCAGCATACAAATCTTGATATCGGAACTGAGAATCGGAAGTTTCCTCAGATATAATATTTTTAGCTTCTTCGTAATCCATTAATATCTTTTCAGAACGTTTATGGTTGACAAACGTTGTATAACCGATTCTGAAAACCCAGGCCTTGAATTTTTCCGGATTATTGAAACTGTCGCAAGAGAGATAAGCTTTGATATAAGACTCTTGGGCAATGTCGTCGGCAAGTGCAGAATCTCCGCAGCAAAGGGCCACAAGAAAGCGACGGA
>CAZWJO010000112.1:0-10367 GCA_964634905.1 uncultured Sangeribacter sp. | reverse complement strand
GTTGTCGGGTTGTCGGGTTGTCAAGTTGATAGTCACAGGTTGTTGACGGCATCTTTAAACTTGCGACCGCGGTCTTCGTAGCTTTTGAAGAGATCGAAACTTGCGCAGCATGGGGAAAGCAGCACGGTGTCTCCCTCCGTGGCAAGTTCCCGGCATGCTTTGACCGCATCTTTCAGCGTGTGGCAATCGCGTATCTCGTTGACTTCCGTGCCGAAGAAGTCAAGAAGCTTGGCATTGTCTTTGCCCATGCACACGATTGCCTTTACCTTCTCTTTTACGAGAGGAAGAATCTCGCTGTAATCATTGCCTTTGTCTTTGCCTCCAAGGATCAGCACCACTGGAGTGCGCATGCTGTCAAGGGCATACCAAGTGGAATTGACATTGGTAGCTTTGGAGTCGTTGATCCAGCGCACTCCATCGAGGTCGCGCACGAATTCAAGCCTATGTTCCACTGCTTCAAAGTCGCCCAACGCTTCTCTGATGGTGTCGCTCTTTATTGCAAGCAGACTTGCAGAGATACCGGCTGCCATTGAGTTGTAGAGGTTGTGTCGGCCTGGAAGGGAGATTCTGTCTCTCGGTATGTCCCAAGTCTCACCCGGTATTTCGAAATGCACGATTCCTTCCTCGTCTTCCCATGCCACGCTGTCAGGCTCGTAGGTGTCTGAAAATGGCATTAGAGTTGATTCCAGTTGCAACGCCTTTACTTGATCTGTCACGATGGGGTCTCCGAGCCAGTAGACGAAATAGTCATCAGATTCCTGATTGCGTGTGATGCGGAATTTTGCCCGGGTATAGTTTTCCATCTTGTGGTCGTAACGGTCCATGTGGTCGGGAGTGATGTTGAGCATAACGGCGATATTGGCTTTGAACTCATACATATTCTCTAATTGGAAACTCGACAGTTCGATCACATAGATGTCATGCTGCTCCTCTGCCACTTGGAGTGCAAGGCTCTTGCCGATATTTCCTGCCAATCCTACATTCAGGCCTGCCTTGGAAAGTATATGGTAGATTAGCATAGTGGTAGTGGTCTTGCCATTTGACCCCGTGATGCAAACCATCTTGGCATCGGTAAACCATCCTGCAAATTCTATTTCAGAAAGGATCGGGATTCCAGCTTCCTCAGCTTCCTTTACTATTGGGGCAGTTGGGGGAATTCCCGGACTTTTGATGATATAGTCGGCTGAAAGCACTCTCTTTCGTGAGTGTCCGTTTTCCTCAAAGAGAATCCCTCTGCGCAACATTTCTGCACGGTATTTGTCGGGTATCGGGCCATTGTCACTGACGAAAACGTTCATGCCGAGAGCCTCGCCAAGCACTGCTGCCCCGACACCGCTTTCTCCTGCGCCCAGCACTATCAGTGTCTTATCCTTGAAATCTTTCCTATTCTTCATATATCTTTTTTCCTTTCTCTTTAATTTAGGGTAGCTATCTTAGCTAAATTAGCTATTTTAGCTATAATAGCTATTAAGGGTCTTTTTTTTTATCTGATTTTCAATGTCACGAAAGTAAGAGCCGCAAGCAAGATGCCGATGATCCAGAAGCGCACTACTATCTTTGATTCCGGTATTGGCTGCTTCGGAAAGTTTATAAGGCTCGGGATATATGGGTCCCCTGCCTTCTGGAAGTGGTGGTGAAGCGGGGTCATCTTGAAGATTCTCCTGCCCTGTCCGTATTTACGCTTGGTCAGTTTAAAATATCCCACTTGCATCACTACCGAAAGGTCTTCGATGAAGAAGATGAGGCAGAGGAGAGGAATCAGGAGTTCCTTCCGGATGAGGATAGCGAAAACCGCAAGAATCCCTCCCAGCATCAATGAGCCTGTGTCTCCCATAAATACTTGGGCAGGAAATGCATTATACCATAAGAAACCTACCAAAGCGCCAATGAACGCGCCCGCATAGACCACCAATTCCTCCGAACCCGGAATATACATTATATCCAAATAACCCGAATATATCACATTGCCGCCCAAATATGCCATAACAGCGAGTGCTACTCCGATAATGGCTGAGGTGCCGGCGCATAGTCCGTCAAGTCCATCTGTTAGGTTGGCTCCGTTGCTGACCGCTGTCACTGCCACTATCACCACAATGACGAATATGAGCCATCCTGCCGTATTAGCTGCATTTTCATTTGGAATCCATGAGGTAAGCCATTGATAGTTGAAGTTGTTGTTCTTCACAAACGGAATCGTGGTCTCAGGAGTTTTGTAGACTTTCACCGGATGCACGGTCCGTTCTTGGTCTGCTATATCGTATGAGCTGGAGGCCATTACTACCGTCGGCCCGTCATTGCTTGTGACGATGCCAAGAGTCGCTTGACTTAATTCCGTGGCAGCCTCTTTCTCTGTGGTCAAAGGAATACTGCTCATCTTTATGTCGGGCGAGAGCCACATGGCAAGTCCGACAAGAAGACCGAGTCCAACCTGACCTATTATCTTATATTTCCCTTGAAGACCATCTTTGTTGTGGTATTTTATTTTGCGGTAGTCATCGAGAAAACCGATTGCTCCGGTCCATAATGTTGCGATGAGCATCAGCAGCATATAGATATTGGTGAGGTTTCCCATCAGCAGGCATGGCACCATGATAGCCAAGATGATGATGATTCCTCCCATGGTAGGAGTGCCGGTCTTTTTCATTTGGCCTTCAAGCCCTAAGTTGCGCACCACTTCTCCGACTTGCATTTTCTGCAGGCGTTCGATGATGTGATGGCCGAATACGAGTGCAATCAGTAGGGAGAGGGCAAATGTGATTCCGGCTCGGAATGATATGTAGGTCATCAGATGCCGACCCGGGAAGTCGGAACCTATATTCTGTAGGTAATCGAAAATGGCGTAAATCATTTCTTCTTAATAAAAAATGCATAATTCATAATTCATAATGCAGAATTATTTTATTTGGAATCCAAATGATGATGCTCTTATGTATATGATATTATGTTTTTATGTTGATTAATATTTATTTCAGATTATCGAAGAAGATTATGGATTGTGCATTATGCATTATGAATTGAAGAAGGCTTCCACTTCCTCCCTGTCGTCGAAATGATGGCGCACTCCTTTTATCTCCTGATACGGCTCGTGACCTTTGCCTGCGATAAGGACGACTCCTCCTGCCGGGCAAGTGGAAAGGGCTGTGCGTATAGCCTCTCGGCGGTCGGTAATGCAGAGTGTACGGCGCAGTTCCTCCGCACTCAAGCCAGTCTTCATCATGGCGATGATCTCTTCAGGCTCTTCATCGCGAGGATTGTCGGATGTCAATATGAGCCTGTCGGAGCGGCATGCTGCTTCTTGAGCCATCATCGGACGCTTCCCATGGTCGCGGTTGCCTCCGGCTCCTACAACTGTGCAGATGTATCCCTCTCCTCCAAGCACGTCGCGGATGGTGTCAAGTACATTGACGAGTGCATCCGGAGTGTGTGCATAGTCAACTATAGCAGTCACTCCATTCGGTCCACGGAAGGTCTGGAAACGTCCTGCCACCGGCACAAGGCGGCTCATATTGATAAGCACTTCCTCTTTGGGAAGTCCTGACAGGCAGGCAGCCCCGTAGACTGCTGTAAGGTTGTAGGCATTGAATCGTCCGGTAAACTGCACTTCCACTTCCTTTCCGTTGAGCGAAAGGAGCGTGCCGTCGAGACGGCTCTCAACGATTCTTCCGCGGAAGTCTGCGTCGCTGCGCAATGAATACGAATAAGTTTTTGCCTTTGTATTCTGTATCATATATCGTCCTGCCTTGTCGTCGATGTTGACAAGCGCGAATGCCGATGCTGGAAGCATATCAAAAAATGCCTTCTTTGCGTTCATATAGTTTTCCACTGATCCGTGATAGTCGAGATGGTCGCGGGTCAGGTTGGAGAAGATTGCTCCTGTGAAATGAAGTCCGGCAATACGCTTCTGCTGGGCGGCATGGCTTGACACCTCCATGAATGCGTATTCGCATCCTGCTTCTACCATCTCTGCCAACAGTCGGTTGAGTGTGAGGGGGTCGGGAGTAGTATGAGTGGTAGGGATAGCGTGTGTGCCTACATAGTTGCAGACCGTTGAGATCAATCCTGCCTCGAATCCCTCCAGACGAGCCATTTCATAGAGCAGTGTGGCTGTGGTGGTCTTGCCATTTGTGCCGGTCACGCCTACGAGTTTCAAGTTTTGCGAAGGATGTCCATACCATGCGGAGGCAAGACGCCCGAGAGCTTCGGAAGAGTCTTCTACACGGATGTAAGTGATGCCCGGCTCAAACTGAGAGGGCATAGTCTCGCATACGATCGCCCCTACATGGGCGGAGGCTACGACGGGTATATACTTATGGCCATCGGTTGTCACGCCGCGCACTGCGACAAACATACCTTCTTTTTGGGCTCGTCGGGAATCACTTTCCAGTGCCACTATATTTTTATCAATGTCTCCCACTATTTCGAGAGTCTTGATATCCTTTAGCAATGTAGATAATTTAGTAGTCATATATTGAGTTGTCAAGTTGTCTGTTGTCAAGTTGTCAAGTTGTCAGTTTTATCTTGATGTATCTTGATTAATCTTGATATATCTTGATTTTATCCTTTGTCGATGATCTTTATATTGCAAGAGTAAGCAATATTTTCTTTCCTCTCTCTGCCGTTGTGCCGGGAGCAATTGATTGGTCGGTGACCCTCCCTACTCCTTTTATCACTACGTTCAGTCCACGGCTTTCAAGCATATTGACGGCTGAACGCAAGTCGTAGCCCTTAACATCCGGCACCTTCCCGGAAGGATACTCCTTTTTTGTTGGGGTCTTCTTTATGGGGTGGCCCAATGTGCTGGCTATCTTTTCTGAGTCGTTTCCGAAGCTGGCTGCAAGTGTAGGGCGTTCTGCAGATACGTTTTTTGGCAACTTGGGAGTATCTGACAACATACCTCTTGCATGCATCTTCAGAGCGATTTGCTTCATCACTTGTCCAGAAGTGCGGTTAGCGCTCAGTCCGGCTGCCCCTTGCACAAGCACCATGCAACTGTATTTAGGCACCTCGTATGGGAAGAATCCGGCGAATGCGAATCGACGTTTTGCAGCGTTATATTGTCCTCTTTCTACAGGGAAAGCCGTGCCCGTCTTCCCTACAATCTTGACACGGTCGTCGCGCACAAGACGAGCAGTGCCATGTTCTCCCCAAACTACTTCATGGATACATTGCTTCACTTTTTCAGCGGTTTCCGGAGAGCAAATCTGTTCGCGGATGTAGCTTGTAGGTATGATGGAGTCGCCCTTCTCTGAGCGCAGAGCCCTCACCAAGTGAGGTCTTACGAGTCGCCCATGGTTGGCTATTGCATTATAATATGCAAGAGTATACAGTGGAGGCACCATTGTGTTGTAGCCGTATGCCTGACGTGCCAAGTCAAGATGGCGCGAGGTCATCGTGATAGGTTGCCCCTTGCTGTTGGTTGGTTCCAGCCGTCGCACTTGAGGCTTTTGCTCTCCTGCGATTCCGCTGTTGATTTTGTCGAAAAATCCTATGGATGCAAGGCGGTCGTAATATTTTGCCGGATCGTTGGAATACCCTCGGAAGATGATGCGTGCGATGCCTGTGTTGCTTGACATTTCTATCACTTGTTTCATATTCTTTACCGTCGGGGCATGAGGGTCACTGGTCTTTTGGAATGGGGAGCAATCAATGGTCTGATGAATGCTATTGACGAGTTTATCCTCAAATGCAATCATCAGTGAAATTGGTTTGATTACTGACCCCGGCTCGTAAGGAAGCACAGCGCGGTTGATAGCTTCGCCGTAGGTTCCGTCGTCCATCCTTTCGATACTCGAAAGAGCTTTGATTTCTCCTGTCGCCACCTCCATAAGGATAGCTGTACCCCATTCGCATGTATGCTCCGAGCATATATCTTGAAGACTTTCTTCTACGATGTCTTGAAGGTCGATATCAATGGTGGTCAGAAGATCATAGCCTGGGGTTGGGGGAGTGGTCACCCAGTTTCCGTATCCTTTCGTAAAGGGCATCTGCTTAGCATACCCTGGTTTCCCATATAGGAGAGAGTCAAGGTCTTTTTCAAGTCCAGAGTAGCCATGGATCTCTCCTTTGAATCTTGTCTTCTCTGTCACCACTTCATGTACGCGTCCTATGCTTCGGTTTGCCATCTTGCCGTAGGGATAGATGCGTCGCGAATGCTCCTCTTTATATAGAGGGCATCGAAAACCAGCTCCTTTGAAGTCGCGGATGAATACCAACTTGCGTGCAGAGTCGTATTCTTCAAGCGGCCGATGGCGCGCTATGGTCAGTGATCGGGTGCGTTTGTTAGGATCCTTCTCCACTTCCTCCAAGAATCTTACGCGCCAAGACTTAGCCTTTCTCGTGGCTGCGTCAGCCTTTTTTGGGTCGAAGCGAGGATAGCGAACGTCGAGGGTGTCAGCCAACGAGTCGAGCTTGGCAATAAGTTTATCCTTCGGCATAGACATTATCTTGTTGTGGCGCATGTCGATCTTAATGTCGCATACTTTGACATTGCATGCTAATATGTTGCCGTTGGCTGCCAAGATGCTTCCCCTTTCCGGGGCTATTGTGTCTATTCTTGAAAGTTGCTTTTCTGCCCGTTCATTCCAAGCTGCCGCCTCTACTACTGTAGTGCGAAACATATTCCATACTATTCCAAACGCCATGAGGAGGAACGCTCCTGTGATCACTCCATAGCGATTGAAGATGCGTCTTTTGTTACCTTTTTTTGCTGATGCCATGTCGTGAAATTCATTTATATGTGGTTGCTGCAAGTGCGTCACATTCTATCACTACCGGGGGCTCCTCTTGGTAGCGGAGACCCAGATGTTTCTCTGTTGTGAGTCGGGTAAGTTCTGTCTCGCGTATGAGTGTCATATACCAGGCTTTCTCATGAAGCTTCTCGCTTTCAGCCCGCTGGAGTTCTTTGTTGAGTTGCTTGATTTCCGCCATCCTTGTCTTAGTACGGTAGCGGAGTCCCATCACGCCGATGAGCGCTGTGATGATGGCTATCAAAAGCCAAGCATTCCGCTTGAAAAATTCAAGAGAAATTGCGCGCCCCGCTCTTAAGGAGTCGGTATTGTGCCTGACAGTGTCGCTCACGGCCGCTCCTATTCCCTTCTTCTTCTTTTTCTCAGTTCCCTTCTTTTTACTATTGCTCTTTCCCATCCTAATTATATTTTGCGTTTTATGTTGTCTGTTTTTCGTTAAGGCCTTTAGGGGCTTTAAAGGCTTTAAAGGCGTTTATCGTTTATCGTTTATCGTTTATCGTTAGTTCCGCGGCCCTGAGCTTAGCGCTTCTGCTTCGCGGATTCCGTTCGATTTCCTCTTTGTCGGCAGTTATTGGCGATCTTGTGATAGCTTTCCAATCGCATATCACCTTCCCATAAAAGTCTTTCTCGATCTCTCCTTCAGCATTGCCGGATCGGAAGAAGTTTTTAACTATTCGGTCTTCCACTGAGTGATAGGTCAGTATGACTGCCCTTCCTCCTTCTTTCAGCATTGATGGAGCTGTGGAGAGCAGGGTTGTAAGCGCTTCCATTTCTGAGTTGACGACGATACGGAGCGCCTGAAACACTTGTGCCATCTCTTTCTTCTCCCCCTTGGGATTCAATCCGGGTTTTACAGCCTCAGCAAGTTGGAATGTTGTCATAATTGGAGCTTTATCTCTTGCAGTGATTATAGCTTTGGCTGCTTTTGCAGGATCTTTGAGGTCGGCGTATGTCCTAAAGAGTGATGTCAGGTCTCGTAGGTCGTATTGCGAAAGTAGTTGGGCTGCCGTCTGAGGGGCTTTTTGGTTCATCCTCATATCAAGTGGCGCGTCAGCCCGGAATGAGAAACCTCGTTCTGCTTCATCGAAATGATGGAACGACACCCCCAGGTCGGCAAGTATTCCGTCTACTTTATCCACTTCATAATAGCGCAGAAAGTTGCGCATAAAACGGAAATTACTCCTTACAAAGGTAAACCTGGGGTCGTCTGTAGCATTTATGATAGCATCTTCATCCTGGTCAAATCCGAAGAGTCTTCCATCAGGTCCCAGACGTTCAAGTATGGCGCGAGAATGGCCACCGCCGCCGAAGGTGGCGTCGACATAGATGCCATTTGGCTTGATGTCAAGGCATTCGATGGTCTGCGGAAGCAATGCCGGTGTATGATAAGTTGACTCTGACATAGGAATGGTGTGCTAACAAAAATGAAATCGAGCGTAAAATTACATAATTTCTTTCAAATTTGCGAATGCAAACACCAATAATTTGCGAATTTTAATAAAAAACTTATCTACACCCTAATTGAAAAATCTAAAGTCTAAAGCCTTTTCAATAGCGAAGCCAACTTATCTCCAATACCAATAGTATACCCTTTTGACACAAACATAATCCTATTAAATGTGTCTGCCACAATGATTAAAGGCTATTCCTTCCCAGAGAGATTGACTCCTTCTGTCAGAAGCAATATCGGTCTCCCGGTTTCTTCAAGTCTTCCGGAGGCCTCCGCTAAGTCGCGTATCACATGGTTTGATGTCTCAGTCTCCGAACCATCGGGCAGATACTTGCTCTCATCCAACGCCTAATCCTTTCAAGTATTTTCTCATCATAATTTAGCAACTATCTTGCGGATTGTCTCCGTGTCGCTCGTCTGGTGCATATACTCGTCCATACCTACATTACCCATGCTGACATCTACACGGCGGAATTTCATACCTGACTTGACCGTAGTCTTTGCTGATGCATGCACCTCGCGGACTCCGGTCTCAGCAATAATTTCTGTGACATTGCTTGGGATCACTCCTCCTGCCGCAATAAAGATCATATCTGGAAACTCATTCTGTAGGTCGCGTATAAGCCCTGTGCCAGCCATTGCCGACACTGCTTGCCCTGAGGTCAGAATACGGTCGAATCCGAGCTCACGGATGTCGCGCACGGCTTTCCGAGGATCTCGACACATATCAAATGCGCGATGGAAAGTGAGATGCATCCCCTCAGCTTCTTTTATAATGCGGCGGCATACCTCCATATCGATTTCCCCATCGGGAGTCAAAGCACCAAAGACGATTCCGTTTACTCCTAATTTACGGCAAAATTGGATATTGCGTATCATGACATTCTGTTCATCTTCCGTATATACGAAGTCGCCGGAGCGGGGACGTATCAGCACATTGACCTTGATTCCGGGCACCGTCATAGCCTCCTCAATCATACCGGCTGAGGGAGTGAGTCCCCCTTCGCTTAAGGCACAACAAAGCTCCACCCTGTCTGCCCCTCCACGGGCAGCTGCATATACACTTTCAATATCACAGGCACAAATCTCAAGTATCATATAAGTCTTTAGTTTTTAGTCTTTAAGTTTCAATTTGGGCGTTAAGGGCTTTAGGGTCTCTAAGGGCTTTAAGGATTTTAGAGTTCCACTTCCACAATGTAATCTATCTCCTTCGGTATGGAATTAAGCTCGAGGATTATAGTCTATGCAGTGTGGAATCGACCTCCGAGCGCATCATTACAAGTCGCAAAGCCCTCTTATTGATTAATGATTATTGTTCAACACTTTGATTTTGTAAAAATCACAATTCCCGCTACAAGCAACGCCCCGGTGATATCAGCCACAAAATCCCAAATATCTCCCGATCTCCCGGCATGCATCTCATTTTGCAGCACTTCTGTCACTATTCCAAATAAGGAAGCGAATAATGGTGCACACCAATCCATTTTCTGAATCTTAGTAGGCCATCCATGCCGTCGGTTCCAGTCAAGGATAATGCAAAATGTGAAACCTCCAAACATTATCGCATGCGCTATCTTATCAGCGCCGGGAAAAAGCGGAATGTCATTTTCCGGTAGTGGATGTGGCGCCAACGTAAGCCAGCATATCGCCAAAAAGCACACCCCCGTAAGCACCCATGGCGGTAACTTCTCAAGCCAAATCTTTATCTTATCCATTTTGCGTTTTGCGTTTTACGTTTTGCGTTGTTAGTTCGTGGTTACTTAAGCCTCAGGTATTGTCCAATACTCCATGTTCAATGCTCCATGTTTAAAAATAAATCCAATTCCACAAAGATGGAATTGGATTTAAAGTCTTTGCTGTCAGGATTTCTTTGCCTGATTAGCGACGGATACCGAGTTCCTTCTTTGCGATGATTGCACGGTAACGGTTGATATCCTTGCGGATCAGGTAGTCGAGAAGGCTACGACGCTGACCTACGAGAGCCTTAAGTGCACGAGCTGTTGCGTGGTCCTTGTGGTTGGTCTTAAGGTGCTCTGTTAGGTGTTTGATACGAATAGAGAAGAGCGCAATCTGGCTTTCAGGGCTTCCTGTATCGTTCTTGCCCTGGCCATACTTCTCGAAGATTTCCTGCTTTTCTTCAGTTGAAAGATGCATTGTGTTGAGAGTTTAAA
>CAZWJO010000111.1:0-10417 GCA_964634905.1 uncultured Sangeribacter sp. | reverse complement strand
TCATAATGCATAATAGCTACGCTCAAGCTAAAGCAAGTCATAATGCATAATAAAATCCCGGAGCTGGTTGGGCTTCGGGATTTTTTAATTTTTTCAAGATATCTCGAGATAGCACGTGAAATCTCGAGATATCTCAATTTATGGATATTCTATGGGATTATACGTCGAGGGAGAAGGCTTGGCGGATGGCTGGGACAGAATCGAGTTTCTCCCAGGTGAAAAGCTCTACTTCTCGCTCTATCGGTTTGGGGTCGTAGTTGGTCTTGAATGTCTTCTTTACTTTTTGGGGTTTGCGTCCCATGTGGCCGTAAGCGGCGGTCTCAAGGTAGATGGGCTCGCGGAGGCCGAAGCGTTTCTCAATGGCGAGTGGACGCATGTCGAAGAGACCTTTCACCACGTCAGCTATCTGGGCATCGGTCATGTTAACGTTGGAACGACCGAATGTGTTGACGCAGAAGCTCACGGGACTGGCTTCGCCGATGGCGTAAGCCACCTGGACAAGGACTTCGTCGGCGACTCCGGCTGCGACGAGATTCTTGGCGATGTGACGGCAAGCGTAGGCTGCGGAACGGTCTACCTTGGAAGGGTCTTTGCCGGAGAAGGCACCACCTCCGTGGGCTCCTCGACCGCCGTAGGTATCGACAATTATCTTGCGGCCAGTGAGACCGGCGTCAGCGTGTGGACCACCGAGGACGAACTTGCCAGTCGGATTGACGTGTAGGATGTAGCGGTCGTCGAAGAGGGCACGAGTCTTTTCAGGGAGTTTAGCGAGGACACGGGGAATCAGTACGTTGCGGACATCACGACGTATCACTTCGAGCATTTTGTTTTCAGCTACGCGTTTTGCCTCTTCGGTGTCCTCGAGAGGTTCGATGAACTCATCATGCTGAGTGGAAATCACGATAGTGTTGACGTGGAGAGGAGTTCCGTCGTCGGCATATTCCACAGTCACTTGGCTTTTTGCATCCGGACGGAGATACGTGACGAGTTTCCCTTTTCGGTAATAGGTCATTTCCTTTCCTTCACGGCGGATATCGGCGAGCTCACGCATGAACATGTGGGCGAGGTCGAGAGTGAGAGGCATGTAGTTTTCGGTCTCGTTTACTGCGTAACCGAACATCATACCTTGGTCGCCGGCACCTTGGGCCTCGGCGACTTCACGGTTGACACCCTGCGCAATGTCGGGGCTCTGCTCGTGGATAGAAGAGAAGATGCCACAGCTGTCGCAGTCGAAGCGATAAGCACCACGGTTGTAGCCGATTCGTTCGATGACGCTGCGTACAACGGAATGGAGGTCAATGTAAGCTTCGGAAGTGACTTCTCCGGCTATGACTACTTGGCCAGTAGTCACGAGGGTTTCGATGCCGGTGTGGCTTTTTGGGTCACGGACGAGGAACTCGTCGAGGAGTGCGTCAGAAATCTGGTCGGCCACTTTGTCGGGATGGCCTTCGGAGACGGATTCGGATGTGAATAAGTAGCTCATGTGCGTTTTGCGTTTTGCGTTTTGCGTTTTGCGATGGGTACAAAAAAAGGGCAATCGGAGCTTGCGCGCCAAATGCCTCAACAGTCAGGGATCCGCTTACGGAGGGGGCGGATCTCTATGCAGTTTTAGCATTTTTTTCAGTGGTTGCAAGCAGCCAAATTTTTCCACTTTTGCACGTCCTTTCGGAATGCGGGTGCAAAGATAATAAAAATAATTGAGAATTGAGAATTGAGAATTGAGATTTTTTAGAATTTAGAATTTTTTAATACTTTTTTGCTTTATGGTAACTGCTCAGCTTTTTTTAAACTCACATAGAGGACACCCAGAGGGAGAATTGTTTGGGAGGATGGAGGATTTTTTGTAATTTTGTGTTAGCTTAATTATAAAGGATACATTATGAAGAAATTTTTACTTGGTATTGGGGTTGCTTGCATTGCAATGAGCAGTTGGGGCGCGACTTCTCAGAGGCTCTCAGATCTTGGCGATTTGAGTATGATTGGATCTAAAGCAAAAGAATTAAGGAAGGGAGGAATGGCAAAGGCTCCGGGAGCCTTACAGAAAATAGCTCCGGGGCTTGAGTCGATGACAGATGTCATCACCTCGGCTGAGGGGGAGACGGTGGATGTCACAGTGACTTGCAGCGGCATCACGATGTCGGGATTTGGATTTACGGAGTATCAAGACCAGATGATGGCTTCTCATATAGTGTACGGAGCAGATAATGAGGTCTATATATATGAAATATTCCCGTATCTTCCGACTCAATCATATTTCAAGGGAGTAAAAGATGGTGACAAGATAACGGTTGAATTTCCACAGGCTATATATTATGATGATTCGTTGGGATTCACGGAGGCATATTACTTGACTCTTCTTTCATATTCGAGTGAATATGATTGGTATTTCCCGGAAGAAAAATCTACATTGACCTTCAACATTGACGAATTCGGAACAATGACAGCCGAAGGCTTGAGTAAAGACATGATGCTTGGAGTCGCTGACAGCGAAGACGGTTCATGGATCGGGTTAGGGGCATGGGCTCTTTCTATATCCACATTTGATGAAGAGCCGGTGAAGCTTCCAGAAGGATATGAAGTGTCAGAAGCTTTCTGGACAGCAGTAGGAAATGGATACGGATGGCAGGTAAACTTTGCTCAAGGAGGAGAGGAAATATATTTCCAGGGACTTTCGGAGAGAATGCCTGATGCATGGGTGAAAGGAACCGTAGAGTATAATGACTACACAGCAACTATTTCAATTGCACAGAATCAATATGTAGGCGACTATAGGGGCTACCATATATTCACGAAGTGTGTGCAAATGACAACAGATAAGAATGGGAATATATTCTATGATGATTTGACGGATCCCGATTATGAATACCAGCTTATTTGGGACTTTGAGGAGGAGACAATGACTGTGAAAGATAAAGATATCGTACTCTTGTTTAATACTTCTTTGAGTGAGGTATTGTTTGTCAATGACTTGATGGATCTGGAGCTTATACACCAGGAAACATTTGAAGGCAAGCCGGCAAATCCATACGGACTGGCATTTGAGGATGTGATGCTTGAAGAGGGATTTTCAATGTTCTCGTTCAGTCTGCCCGCTATTTCTACAGAGGGAGACTACCTGAAGCTTGATAACTTGAGTTATGTGGTCTATGTAGACGGAGAAGAATGGACATTCGATGCCGAAGAATATGAATTGGAAGAATCATTAGAAGAATTGCCTTGGAATCTTAATAATTATTGGATAATCAAAGGATTTGATTCTACGGAGCATTTGGTAGCATTCTTTGTGGAAGGTATCGAGACACTTGGAGTGCAAAGTGTCTACCGTTATAATGGTGAAGAGACACGCAGCGAGATCGTCACACTTGATTTGGATGAAAATTCAGTGGAAGGGATCGACGCTGAAAAGAAGATTGTGAGTGAGAAGTATTATGATGTAGCAGGTCGCCAGGTAGCTAACCCGGGAGCTGGGATTGTCATCAAGCGCATCACTTACGAAGATGGCACAGTCGCTTCGTTCAAGAAAGCGGTACGCTGATGAGCAGTAACAATATTCATGGTGACAGTCAATTTTGGCTGTCACTTATTTTTTTTTGCAAGCAATCATTTTGGGCAAAGACTTCAAAACCAACTCATCTACTTTCAAATTGCTAAAGTTTTAATAGAAATTCAACATATTTGAATTATAATTTGCATTTTTCTACAAAATTTTATAATTTTGCATCATATTTATAAAAAATCTTAAAGGTAAAATTTATGAAGAAAACTTTACTCGCACTCGGAGCAGCGTGTATCGCACTGAGCGGCATGGCAGCTACTCCACAGCAGAAGCTTCTGACTTCCGCTAAATCAAACCTCGGCAAAATCGCCGATATCAAGACAAAACCAAATTTCCATAGTGAAAAATCTGCATCTTTGGCTAAGAGGGCAACTGCAGCATTCGGGCCTGAAGATGTCGTCGAAACAGCAGAAGGGACCACTCAGGCAATGGCTGTAGTTTCAAGCGGCTACTATTATAGCATGTTTGGCTTGATACAGTATGAAGACATGGAATCAGCAAGCAATGTCGTATATGCTGAAAATGATGAAGTGTACTTCCAAGACATCATTCCTTTTGCAGGCATGGAAACATACGTGAAGGGAATTAAGAAAGACAACAAGATTGAAGTTAGTTTTCCGCAGACAGTCATATTCTATGAAGATGAAGGATATGGACTTTTCATGTGCCTGATGGAGAAAGATGCTGAAGCAGGGGAAGACGAAGTTAATTATATCCCCACTGAAGATGCATCAGTAACTTTTACAGTCTCAGAAGACGGCTCTTTGACAGCCGAAGGACTCAGCGATGACCTCATCCTTGGCTACGCTTACACAGATGACTACACATGGTGCGGATTTGGGGCTTCCAAACTTGAAATGACTCCATTCAATGAGAAGCCTGTAGAAGCTCCTGAAGACATCGAAGTATCAAAAGGATTCTGGACCTATAATGCAGGAGATTACGGATGGCCAGTGAACTGGGCACAAGGTTATGATGAAGTTTATTTCCAAGGTCTGAGTGCAGATATGCCAGAAGCTTGGGTAATGGGCACAGTAGAATATGATGATACCGAAGCTACTATATCTATAGCTCAAAATCAATATCTCGGAATAGCATCCGGAGCATTTATCTATACGAAATGCGCTAAATTCATTTATGACGAGGATGGAGTAGCGATTGATGCAGAAATGATGCCAGCCGACTACCAATTCCAACTCGTTTGGGACTACGAAGAAAATACTTTGGTAGCCAAGGATCCGGAAGTGCTGTTTGTTCTCAACTGTGGCGATGGAGAATATTATGCTCTTAATTATTTCGAGGATATGAAGCTTGCACATCAGGAAGATTATTCAGGCACTCCCGCTAATCCATACAACCTCTTCTTTGACGACACTTACGATTATTACGGATTTGGCGCATTCCAGTTTGTCGTGCCGGCAATCTCAACCGATGGAGATGTCCTTGACACCAAAGATCTTTACTATGTAGTATATGTAGACGACGAAGAATGGGAATTCTATGCAGAAGAATATGGCATTGAAGAGGACCTCGTTGAAATTCCTTGGAATCTGAGCGAATACTATATCTACAATTGGGGTGGAGCTATGCGTGAGACAGACTTCTTCGTAGAAGGTATCTCTACCCTTGGCGTTCAGAGTGTCTACAAATATAACGGTGAAGAGACGAGAAGTGAAATCGTGACACTTGACCTTGACGATCCTACAGCTGTCGGCAGCCTGACATCTGATAAGAAAGTGGCAAGCGTGAAGTATTATGATGTGTCTGGTCGCCAAGTGGCTAATCCGGGAGCAGGCATCGTCATCAAGCGCGTCGTTTATGAAGATGGCACAGTTGCTTCTTTCAAGAAAGCAGTACGCTAATTTAATGCATAATGCATAATTAGCTACGATCATGCTAAAGAAGTCATAATGCATAATTAAACTTAAAAAATCACAAATTAGGCAAAGGCATTGGGGGCAAAACCGATGTCTTTGCCATCTTAAAAAATTATCATTTATGAAAAAAATTATTACTTCATGCATGCTTGGCGCAATGGCAATAGGCGCTATGGCTGCAGAAAATGAAGTCACTTTTACATACGCCGGCGACAGTTATGGCGCATGGGGCAAAGGAAAGTCGGAAATCTATGATGTGGCTATCCGCATTGATGATCCGGCTCTTGTAGGCAAGAAGATTACGGGTATCCGCGCACTGCTGAATGCATACGAGGATATTGAGTCAACATCGCTGTGGCTCTCGAAAGAGCTTACACTCGAAAAGATCGATGGAGTGAAGGTAAATGTACCTGACACATACACTGCCGAGGTGGTGCCTGAGAAAATATCACTTTCCGGAGATGAGAACACCTACGGAGAACTCTCCATCAAGCTTGATGAGCCTTATACTATTACTGAAGAAGGAATCTATGCGGGCTATAGCTTGACAGTGCCTAAAGTGGAAAAGGGAGAATCGCTCAGCGAAAGCCAGAGTTATCCATTGCTTCTATCAGAGGGAAAGAATGCGAATGGCCTATATCTGCGCGCATCAAAAGACTTCCTGAAGTGGGTGCCATATAATGACAAGCTTGGAGCTTGCGCGATGATTTACGTGACACTTGAAGGGGAATTCCCTGATTATAGCGTTGGACTCAACAATGTTGCTTCGACCTACGCCGGTGTGGATAAGGAATTAAATTTAAAGGCGGTCATCACAACTCCAGGTGTAAAAGATGTTTCATCTATCGGCTATACCTATATAATTGGAGGGAAAAGCGTAGAGAAGACAGTTGAGTTTGAAACTCCAATAGCATCAAGCCTCGTGCAGAGCACTATAGTGAATCTTCCAATAGATGCAGTGTCAGAACTTGGCGAATTTACTGTTGACGTGACTATCAACAAAGTGAATGGGGAAGATAATGCCAATCCAAAGGCTTCAGCTTCCGCCAAGGTAACGGTTCTTCCATACGTGCCGCAGCATCGTCCGATGGTAGAGGAATTCACCGGGACATGGTGTGGATGGTGCACACGTGGATATTATGCATTGGAAGCACTCAATGAACTTTATGGAGATGGCGTAGTGCTTGCCGCATATCACGACGGCGACCCGATGCAAGCTGCAGATACCCCTATATACGTTGACGGTTATCCATCAGCAACTCTTAACCGTAACGGTATAGAAGACCCATACTATGGCAATGCCGATGATGGATTCGAAATGAAGACAGAGGTTGTGGAATCAATGGAGACAGCCGTTCCTGTAGAGATAAAGGTCAAGGCTTACTGGGGAAATACAGACAAAACAGAAATCAAGGTTGAATCAGCAGCCACTTTCTTTGAAAACAAAGCTAATGCAGGATATAAGGTTGGTTATCTCTTGATCAACAATGGACTGAGTGGAGCAGGAGCAGGTTGGTTGCAGGCAAACTATTTCTCAGGTTCATCCAATTATGATGGCACGGATCTTGAAGTCTTGACAACCTGGCCAGCCAAAGTACCAGGTTTGATTTTCAATGATGTTGTGGTGGATGTCAACGGCATGATGGGAGTAGAGAATTCTGTCCCTGCTGACGTTGCATTCAATGAGACGTACGCTTCTGAATACTCATTCGACATTGCTTCAAACAGTGTGATCCAAGACAAGGATAAGCTTTATGTAGCAGCGTTTGTCATCAATCCTGACGGTACTATTTTGAATGCCAATAAGGCTAAGGTAGAAGATTCCAATGCTGTTGGATCTATCTGGAGTGATGGCAGAGAAGTCTCGGCTGAGTATTATAATCTATCCGGCGTACGCGTTGCAAAGCCTCAGAATGGTGTGTTTGTGAAAGTTGCTAAGATGTCGGATGGATCGGTTCAGACTACTAAGGTAGTAGAGAAATAAGTCTACCATAAAGCGCCTCTCCGAGGCTACTGAACTATTTATTGGAGACCCCAGGCTGAAGCCTGGGGTTTTTACATAATTATCAGGCCTCCGGCCTGATTAGTTTGCATTTGACAGTGAGAGAACGTATGCGGAGCTTGCTTGCGTTATTTGACTCGGGAGGACGCCTTATTACTTAAGAGCGGCCGTAGAGGAGTTTTTCGCGGAGGGAGGCGGCGAAAGTGTCGTCTTGTGGCGAAAGAAGATTGACTACGTAGGGGGCGGCTTTGAGGAGGAGGGTCGAGCCTTCTTTCATCGTCACGCTGTAGCCGTCGACGCTGAGTCGGTAAGAACCGGTGCGGGAAGACATTGTGAGACGCAGGACGGAGCTTCCTGCAATTACTATAGGACGGAGCGTAAGGGAATGGGGCGCCACAGGAGCGAGCACCATGCAGTCGAGTTCCGGCTGGAGAATTGGTCCGCCAACAGAGAGATTGTAGGCAGTGCTTCCAGTCGCAGTCGAGATTATCAGACCATCGGCCCTATAATCAGCAAGGAAGAAACCATCCAGCTCCACATTGACATTTATCATAGAAGCAGACGCATCTTTTTGGACTGCAATTTCATTGAGGGCACAGCAAAGGAAATCGGTGGGTATACCCTTGCCAGAAACTTCTATTAGTTTTCTGGGCTGTATTTTTAGGGAATTATTCTTTATTCCGTCAAGGAGCAAGGAGGTTTCATCGAGAGAGAAGTGGGCAAGATAGCCGAGATTTCCTGTATTTATACCGGCAATTGGGATTTCAGTATCCTCAAGACGGCGCGCAGTACGGAGGAAAGTACCGTCGCCACCGAAACTGATAGCTACATTGGCATCCGGTATTCCAGAAAATATGGGGGGAATGAAATCGGGGTTCTCGCCAAACCGGGAGAGATAAGCAGCAAACTTTTCATGACACAAAAGGCCGAATCCCTTGTAGCGGGCTTCGGCCATAAAATTCATTATCCCTGTCAGATTCTGATCTTGACGGGATTTTCCATACAGAGCTAAAACAGTGCGTTTCATTGCAATTTACGTTATACGTTGAGCAATACCTGAAGTTCGAGAAGGCGCTCGGTGGCTATCATAGAATCTGTATAATTGTTGCCTTCAGCCTCAGCCACTTCATAACCGTAACGCTCGAGATTATGGATTGCAGGAGTAGGATCGTCACACCGGAGTCGCAAAGTAACACTGATGCTTCTCTCGTCGGCAGGCTTAGTGAGCAAGTCTACGACGGGAGCTCCGGCATCCTCACAAGCATGAGTGAGAATACTGGCACTGTAGTCGGCAGGTGAACAAAGAATCGTCACCATGCTGCAGTCGTCGCGCTGTATGAGTGTCTCTTGTGTCGTCAATTTTACTTTTATTTTGGTGTTTTCAATGTTTTTCATTAACTTTGCCTGAAATATTTCAAATATTGTGCCGAAAAAGGTTAAAAGGACTTTTTTTGCATAATATTTACAAAATCTTTCGTTGTTTTTAATAATATAACAATAGAAAAAGGAAAATGACGAGACTTAGTGTCAATATCAATAAAGTTGCGACTCTCCGCAACGCCCGGGGGGAAAATAATCCGGATTTGGTAGGGTTCGCTCTGACATGCGAGCAGGCAGGAGCGCAGGGCATCACAGTTCACCCGCGCCCGGACGAGCGCCATATACGCCGGGCGGATGTGCCTATGCTCAAAGAAGCCATCTCGACCGAACTCAATATCGAAGGATATCCATCGGACGACTTTATCCGGCTCGTATTGGATACAAAACCGGCACAGGTGACTCTTGTGCCAGATGCTCCAGGACAGTTGACATCCAACCATGGATGGGACGTGATGGCCAATTCGGATTTTCTTACAGGAATTATCCAAAGATTCAAGGATGCAGGCATAAGGGTATCTTTGTTTGTAGATCCTGATTCAACGCAAGTGCTTGAGGCAAAACTTGCCGGTGCGGATCGAGTGGAACTCTATACAAAATCATACGCCGATAACTATGCAAAAAACCGAGAGCATGCTATAGCACCATTTGTGGATGCAGCCACCGTAGCAAAGGTATGCGGGATCGGACTGAATGCGGGGCACGATCTCAGTCTGGAGAATCTGAGATATTATCATGAGATGATACCTTGGACAGATGAAGTGAGCATCGGACATGCCTTGATATGCGATGCTCTTTATATGGGGATAGAAAAAACCATAAAAGCTTATCTTGAATGCCTCTCCTAATGCATAATTGGCTACGCCCAAGCTAAAGCAAGTCATAATGCATAATTTAGTCATTCTGAATTTTTATTTTAGAGTTGTAATTTTTAATGTTGAATTTAATTATGCATTATGCATTATGCATTATGCATTAACAAAAAAGTATGGAAACGCTAACATTATGGTCGCTTGTGATAGACGGCGGCTACATTATGATTCCTCTGGCTCTGATGCTGATAGTCAGCATATATATCTTCGTGGAGCGCTGCATTGCTATTTCAAGGGCAAGCAAGGAAGACAATTCGTTTATGGACCGAATACGCGACTATGTGCATGAAGGAGACCTTGAAAGTGCACGCCAACTTTGCAAGAAGACTGATACTCCATACGCCCGATTGATTCTTAAGGGAGTCACACGTATCGGCCGCCCTATGAACGATGTGCTTGTAGCAATTGAAAATACGGGTAATATCGAGGTTGCGAAGCTTGGCAAGGGATTCACTTGGCTTTCCACTACTGCTGCCGGAGCTCCCATGCTGGGGTTCCTTGGCACAGTGACAGGTATGATTGAGGCTTTCTATGCTTTGGCAATGGCCGGGACAGGCGCGAATATAATTGTTCTTTCAAGCGGCATATATCAGGCTCTTGTGACTACTGTAGGGGGTCTTATAGTGGGAATCCTCGCACTCTTTGCCTACAACTTCTTGGTAAGCCGTGTCAATAGGGTGATGACCGGTATGGAGACAAAGACCATGGAATTCATGGACCTCCTTAACGAACC
>CAZWJO010000110.1:0-10433 GCA_964634905.1 uncultured Sangeribacter sp. | reverse complement strand
AAAAACTTCATGTTATGAAGAAATTTACACTTCTTAGTGCAGCTCTCGTAGCTGCAATGGGCGCAAATGCCCAGCTCATGATCGACTGGAACGATGAAGGCCAGTACACATTCCACGCTGAAGATTTCATCGCTGAGGGAAGCATCTCTTGGGATGAGGACGAAGCAGCTTTCGTTTGCAATGGTGAAGGCGAAGGCCGAATCATGCTCAATCTTGATGGCAAGACCATCGACTTCTCTGAAGTTGCCAATATCGAAATCAAAGGTAGCTGGGCTACTGATGAGAATGAAGGGACATTTGGTCCTGGCGCATGGGATGGAAATGATCCTTTGGCTTCTCTCTATATCAACGACGCTATCTGCGGTATGGTAAATGAATGGATGGGTAGCCGTTATAGTGTTTCCTACACTGGTAATGCTGACAAAGGCGAATATGCTGGTGAACCATATTATTCTATATCCACAAAGATCGATGCTTTCTATCTCAAGGCTCGCACTATCGTAGAAGGTGAAGGTGAAGACGCTGTAATCGTAGGTTCTGTTCCTGGATATATCTATCTTGATGAAATGGTTCTTACTAAGATTAAGGAGCAAGATCCTAAGGCTATCGCTCCTCTCTTCCATAATTGGACTGCTTGGGACGAAACTGCTGAAATCGATACAGAAAAACCATATTATGGTGAAGACAACGTAGGTAAGAACATTGGTGCCGGTGGTGTCCTCGTTGGTACTGGTAACGTACTCGGTTGTGAATTTGCTGATTTGACTGGATATGCTGGTATCTATATTAAGGGTACTCCTGGTGCTTCTCTCCGTCTCCTCTTCAACCGTCCTGACATGGAAGGTGGTAGCGCTCCTATCACTGAGTGCAATCCTGTACTTAATGAAGATGGCGAATGCTCTTTCATGTTCACTGAATTGACCGCTGCAGAAGAAGAAAAATTCGGTGCTGCTTATCCTTATGTTCATCTTAACGCTGTTAAGGCTCCTTGGGGACTTCCTGAAGGCGTTGAAGCTATTAAGATTCAGAAATTCAACTTCATCGAAAAGGGTGGTGAAGGTGCTGTAAACGCTATCAATGCTGCTCAGAATGCTGACGTTATCTATAACGTATTCGGCCAGAAGGTTGACAACAACTATCGTGGCATCGTTATTAAGAACGGAAAGAAGCTCATCCAGAAATAATCAACTCTGAATAATATTAAAAAGCGCATAGGTCTCTCGCCTTTGCGCTTTTTTTATATCACAAGAGTCATCCAACGGAATAATTGACGATCTTATTATAGATATCCCTGGTCATCTTGCCTCTGAGGTCGTTGCATACTGGGTGTAAAAAATAGGCTCGAAGATTTCTTCGAGCCTTGTTGAATATATAACAAATAATTATTTTATCATTATCTTCCGAGCTTTACCATCAGTGTCGATTACGATATTAATGCCAGGTTGCATAGTGCTGATCTTCAATCCCTGTGGGGTATATATTCCTGCTGGAATTCCCGCTGAGTCGGCATTTATTTCTCCGACACCTGAATCACCAGCATTATTTAATTTGCACTCAAGAAGTAAGAATTCATGGTAGCCTCCGGCATTGGTCTGATCGACAAACGACACTATGTAATTTCCCGCTTCGGGGATGGAGAATTTAAATTCATGTTCCTCTTCAGCAGATAGGTCGGCAGAAGTGTTTCCGTTAGCATTCACTTTTGTGGTGAATACATCGGATTGTGCTGTTGGAGTATTCGAATCCAGTTTTCTTACCACTACATTATAATTAGGTTGTCCTTTCCATGCTGCCATTGCGAAAGTTAGCTTATAATCGCCTTCTTCAAGCATAAGGGGATAGTTGGATTGAACTCCATATTCTGCCCTTCCATTGCGCCAATATAAGGCCTTGCCTTGATAGCCAATGAAGTCCTTGAAAGTACGGGCTCCCATTCCATACGACTCTGGATACTTGTGGATTTCATTGTCTTCTTGGATACATTGCCATCCTTCAGGAATTGTGCCATTTGCTACATTCGTATAGTCAAGCTTGTATACGGAAGTCGTATCGACAAAGAATGGCTGAATTGTGACGTTGTCGTCTGGCATGATGAAGGATATTTCTCCTGATTCTCCTACCTCAATAGTTGCCGACATTGAATAGAACACTGAATTGACAATCTTCAGTTCTTTAAGGGCATAGCCATCTTGAGGCATTACGGTAAGTGTTACTTTCTCCCCTTCGGCTGCCTCACTGAGGTCGGCAGTCACAGTCCCATTTTCAGTTTCTCTTACAGTCACTAAGAATTTTTCTTCCTCTGTTCCCTTTGGCATATAGATTATCTGGTCAATGACCGGGGCTGTTCCACCCGTATTTGTAAGGATAAGAGTATTAGAACCCTCTTTTAGAGAAGCTGGCACATTAATCTTAGCCCATTCATTCTTCTTTACTTTGTCAAGCGTTACTTTGTGAGTTTCTCCATTGACTGACACCTCAAAATCTCCCGATTTGGTCGTATCGCAATATCTGATGACGACATCATATTCACCCCCTTCTTTGAGAGTGAGTTCATGCCGCAAGGAAGCCTGATTGTTGTTGCCCATTTCCACAAAGCCTAATCCGGCAAATTGGTTGTAGTCTTGTGCCCACCATCCGGAATGAGTAAATGCGACGTTCTTGACATTCTTATAGTCCATGTTTTCTGCTTCTATAATGACACTCCCTTTAAAAGTATCAGGTTGCTTTGGAAGAGGCAAAGTATAATCAGAGGGGATTGCATCATTGGCATCTTTACGGTCGGCAGATCCCTGACAGTATACTGACACTTCTACCGGACCAAGGTGTCTTACATTGAGCGAATATGTATGCTTCTCCTCATTATAACTTCCGGTGACAGAAGCATAGTAGTCTCCGTGTTTCTTGACTTGATGAGTAGGCTCTGAATCGACGCCGTGGATGCGGATTACGTCTATTCGCCTTGTGGTGCTGTCGTTTCTGAAATTATTCAAATAAAAATCGATATGATCTTCATATTCTCTGATAACTCCGGAAGAAAGAATGTTGTATTTCAATTCAAGCGTATCGCAGGTATTATATTTGAGTGGAATTTTTGCAGTGGCGTTTTTCCCATTGAAATTGGAATAAGGTGTATAGGTGACAAGTTGATTGCGGAAACGATTGACATAGAGGTCGCCTATCGACACTTCCGGATACTGCTCATTAAACTCATCTGTCTTTTTGCTTATTTTGCCCCAGCGGGAGTCACGTGTAGACTTTTTGACTTGAACTGGTATTTGCTTTGCTATCTCGTCGGATGCTTCTATCATGAGTGGAATTGCTCCATAACGCCCCGTCTTTTTAAAGTAACAAAGATTATCCATCCAGGTTCCTTTGTTTTTGTTGAATGGGTCAGTTTGCTTGTAGAGCCCATCATACAGATTCTCCCATGCTGCGTATTTATCTTCATCGTTTCCGCTATTGACATCATTGATGATAGCTATCTTTGTCTTACCCACAACTTCTTCTCTTGTGGGGATATACATTGTTCCGTCAATAATTTTGCCAAACATATCGAGCCAAATACCGTCGAAATTAGGAAATTTCCCCCAATTACGTCTTGTGTATCCATTGACTGTCGAATTGTTGAGGTTCTGAAAGTCTTCAGTCCAAATGAGCTCCGGTCCATCCCAAACAGCGCCGCCGTTGACGCAGGTCTGCTCCATGACGGTACCTATGCCGGCAGCCCCGGGATAAGGTATGCCATGTTTTTCACCAAATACTGCGTCCAAAGCTCCATTCCATCCGCAGTTGTCGTAGCGGACTCCATAATTATTGGCAAGCCCTGCGATGAATGGCCCGAAGGTGACACTCTCATTGTTGTAGAAGCAACTGCTTGTGGTGTACTTATACAGCCAAAGTATAGCTTCCGGATATTTTTGGCAAGCTTTGTGGAGGTCTGCATTGCGCTTCATCATTCCCAACGGATTGAGAGGATGACTCCAAATATTTCCGCAGAAACTTACAGTAAGGAAACCTCCATAGTGGTGCGACATCTCTACGAGTTTTGCAAATAATGCTATGCGCGACTCTTGGGTGCTGCTGCTCTTGTCGCCCGGCTCGTCAAAGCCCCAGAATTGCTCTGCATAGTTCCATCCAAGGAAATTTGGATAAGTCTTGAAGAAATATTCAAATGTCTCCAGGTCGTCGTCCTGGATGTGGGTGTGGCCACCGCTCGCAGGTTGGCAAGTAAACCATAGTCCATTGTGTTGGCATACGGATGCCCATGATTTATAGGTGCGCACCGCTGATCGGGGCATCCTATACATGTTGGTCTTGGTGTCGTATTGGCATGATAGCGACAGATTCATGCAGACATACGGTTTGATTTCCTCAGGTATTAGGTCGATGATTTTCTGAGGATCCGCTGCATTCCATACATCGATGTGGATCATCCACAGAGGATGCCGATTGTCGATGGGGCGCCTTTCCTGTGCCGTGATCGATAGGCAGAAAAGCGACAGTAATAAGCAAAATAGTATTCGCTTCATAATGTGAAATTTTGATTGTGAGCATCAGCTCGGTTAAATAGTATGATTATGAATACAAAATTATAAATTTTTTATGATTTTAAATTATATTGTTATTCTATTGTTTTATTAATTCGTCGCATTAATGATTCAAATTCGTATAAATTTGTAGATGCTGTAATACTATAATATATGTATTAGACACATATAGCTAATGAAAATAAAATATAAAGTATTAACTTTGCATCCGATAATAAAAAAAAGTAATTCTAAATTATGAAAAGAGTATTCTTATTCTCTCTCGCAGTTCTCGCAGCTATTCCTACAATATCAGCTGATTCATACGATGTCAAAAGTCCAGACGGAAAAACAGTTGTAACTGTCTCCGACGAAGGGCTTATGCCGACTTATTCCATCAAATACGACGGCAAAGACTTCCTACTTCCTTCGCCCCTCGGTCTTAAGACAAACATCGGAGACTACACTGCAGGACTTAATATCGGCAAAGTGCGTCCCTCACAACGTAAAGACTCTTACTCCCTCCCAAATATAAAGAAAAGCAACATCAATTATGAAGCCAATACCTCTGACTTTACATTCTGTCGTGAGGATGGAACTCCAGTCTTCGAATTGCAGATGGAAGTAAGCGATAACAACGTAGCTTTCCGATATAATATGCTTCCTTTAGGCAACGCCCTTTGCGCTATCGTGGAAAGTGAAGCCACGGGATTCGTGATGCCTGATGGTACCACAACTTTCCTCTGCCCCCAGATGCAACCTATGACTGGCTTCGCACGTACTGCCCCAAGCTATGAGACAAATTACGATCTCGATGACACGATGGGTAAAAACGGTTGGGGCAACGGATATACATTCCCCTGCCTCTTTAAAAATGGTGACAATGGTTGGACACTGATATCAGAAACCGGTATTGCCGGCGACTACGTTGCTTCACACCTTGCCAACAAGCAAGGCAATGAGTATGCTATAGCATACGCTATGCCCGGCGAATTGAATGGTTTTGGCTCCACTGGCGCACAAATAGCACTTCCCGGCGGAACACCCTGGCGTACTATCACAGTCGGCGATAACCTCGCACCAATCGTTGAGACTACAATCCCCTTTGATGTAGTCCGTCCTCTTTACGAGCCATCTAAAGAATATGACTATGGAAAGGGTAGCTGGAGTTGGATTATCAAGATGGACCCGAGCTGCAATTTCGATGAGCAGAAAAATTATATCGACTTTTCTGCTGCAATGGGTTGGGAATCAGTTTTGGTCGATGCCCTTTGGGACTCTCAGATCGGTTACGAAGGAATTGAAAAACTTGCTAAATATGGCAAGGAAAAAGGGGTTGACCTATATCTTTGGTACAATTCCAATGGATCATGGAATGATGCTCCTCAAGGTCCTCGTGGCGTGATGAACGACATCGTGAAGCGTCGTAAGGATATGAAATGGATGCAAGAAAACGGTATTCGTGGTATCAAAGTAGACTTCTTTGGTGGCGATAAGCAAGAGACAATGCGTCTTTACCATGATATTCTTGCTGATGCCAACGACTATGGTATCCTCGTTATCTTCCATGGCTGTACACTTCCAAGAGGTTGGGACAGAATGTATCCTAACTTTGCAGCCGCTGAGGCAGTGCTTGCAAGTGAGAATCTCCACTTCTCCCAGGGCATGTGCGATGCTGAGGCAAAAAATGCGGCAACTCATCCTTTCATCCGTAATGCTGTAGGCAGCATGGATTTCGGCGGAAGCACCCTCAATAAGCACTATTCTTCCGACAACCAGCATGGCTCAAAGAGAATGACGAGTGACGTCTTCGCTCTTGCTACAGCAGTTCTATTCCAAAGCCCTGTGCAGCACTTCGCAATGGCTCCCAACAACCTTCAGGATGCTCCGGAATGGGCTGTCGAATTCATGAAAAATGTCCCGACTACATGGGATGAAGTGAAATTCATCGACGGTTATCCAGGCAAATATATCATCTTGGCTCGCCGAAGCGGTGACAATTGGTATGTCGCTGCAATCAATGCGGAAGAAGCTCCACTCACTTCAACAATAGACCTTCCCGGTTACATACAAGGTAAAGAAATAGCCATCTACAGCGACGATAAAGACCTCAAAGGCTCGCTGAAGAGTGTCAAACCCAACAAAAAGGGTCAGATAAAGCTCAACGTCCCCCAAAACGGTGCCACTCTCCTCGTATATTAAAAACTTAAACTTGACGAAGCGGATTCACGAAAAGTGAGTCCGCTTTTATGTTTTAGCCTGACAATTCTGATTTCTTTTGTATGAGTATTTTCCCTATAATTTAGGTTAGTTGACCATATTGGTAGGCGTTCCTTCGATGAAGTTGGCTACGTTGGCGACAGCTATATCCATAAGACGTTGGCGCGCCTCGACAGTTGCCCATCCGAGATGAGGGGTTGTGTAGCAATTGCGGGCATATAGCAAAGGATTGTCGAATGTCGGAGGTTCGCATGAAAGCACATCCACTCCGGCACCTCTTAATTCTCCATGGTTTAGAGCATCAGCAAGAGCCTGCTCATCGACAAGAGGTCCTCTTCCTGTATTTATCAAAATAGCTGATGGTTTCATCTTAGCTAAAGTGGAGGAATTGATAAGATGCTTTGTTGACTCCGTCAAAGGGCAATGAAGTGATAGGACATCACTATTGCGCAGCAAATGGTCAAAATCTGCAGCTTTTTCTACTCCAATAGGAAGTGAATCGGGCGTTTTTGATGTCAATGCCAACACTTTCATCCCAAATGCAAGGGCGATATTTGCCACTTTACTTCCGATATTTCCGACGCCGACGATTCCGAAAGTCTTATCAGCAAGTTCCATAAGAGGTGCATCCCAATAGCAGAAATCGGGATTACAGCTCCAGCGACCTGCACGGTTGTCAGCAGTGTAATGCTCCACTCCGTTAGTAATGGCAAGCAAAAGAGAAAATACCATCTGGGCTACTGATGCAGTGCTGTAAGATGGAATATTTGTTACAACAATTCCTTTTTCGCAGGCTGCTACAATATCTACCACATTATAACCTGTAGCTAATACGCCAACATATTTAAGGTCAGGGAGCTGTTCCATGACTTTCCGGTCGATGATAACCTTATTAGTAAGTAGAATTTCGGCGCCTGATGATCGTTCTATGACTTCTGATGGTGAAGTGCGGTCATATACTGTCACGTCTCCAAGCTTTTTCAGCGCCTCCCAAGAAAGGTCGCCGGGGTTCATCCCATATCCATCTAATACTACTATTTTCATAATTCTATTAAGTCTGATGCGGTTGAATGTGTCTGTGGTAGGATAATATAAAACTTTATCGCTTTTGTCATCAAATGAGACAAAGGATTGCAATCTGAACCAGGATTACGCGACTGAACATGCAAAGGGGATAGACAGTGGCATACGCCACTGATGCGCGGTCGCCAGGCAATGTGCTGTTGGCATAATCCAAAGCCATGGGATTGGCCATTGAGCCACACAACATGCCGGCCGTGGTCCCGAAATCAATTTTAAATGATTTTACAGATATAAGTCCAATCAGCACAGTAGGCACTACTGTGAGAAAAGCGCCCAATGCTATCCAAAGCAAACCTTCCGATCGGAAAACTGTCTCAAAGAAATGAGCCCCTGATTCCAATCCTAAACATGCCAGATAGAGCGAAAGACCTATTGCACGGAGCATAAGATTGGCACTTACGGTGGTGTAAGTCACTAAATGCAGCTGAGGACCGAACTTACCGACAAGTATACCCATAATGATCGGACCTCCTGCTAAGCCAAGACGTACGGGGAGGCTGATTCCGGGAAAGTGGAAGGGTATCATTCCTAAGGCAATGCCCAAAACAATTCCTATGAAAACGGCAAATAGATTGGGCTCATCGAGCACATTGACAACATTTCCTATTAGAGGTTCTATCTTGTCGAGAGCTTTCCCTTCTCCAACCACAATAATCTTGTCGCCAAGTTGCAGACGTAGATCGGGAGTGGCCAATAGAGGCACCCCACTGCGATAGACACGACTTATGTTGACTCCATAGAGGTTTCTTAGACGCAGCGATCCAAGAGTCTTGCCATTGATCTGACGGCGCGTCACCACGAAAGGTTTTGATACGAGTTGACGGTCTACGGCATTCCAATCTATGTCTTTTGCGTTCCAATCTGTTTGGTCTTGCTCTCCGAATACTATATGCAGTCCCTCTACGTCATCAGGTGCACTCGTGACGAGCAGATGATCACCCATCTGAAGTTCCGTTGAAGATGTCGGAATTGAGACATCTCCATCGCGCCAAAGACGTGAGATGACGAAATGGCAGTTGGAGAAATGTGCGATGTCTGCTATAGTCTTGCCACATAACCCCGGATTCGTCACTTGAAATTCGGTGATCTTGGGTTTGGGGAGAGTCTGTATGGAGTGATCGGATACTTCATCCGGCTTGATGAATACCTTCCGCATGAAGATAATCCCTAAAATTACTCCGATCACTCCAAACGGATATGTGACAGCACATCCCAATGCCGGTGTACTGGCAGGAATGCCGATTTGAGCAAGTGTCTGCTGCACGGCTCCCAAGGCTGGGGTATTGGTAGTTGCGCCACAGAACAATCCCATCATATCCGAAAGACTGACAGGGGTTATGAAGGAAAGAAGTATGGCGCAAATCAGAGTTGTGATTGCGAGAGCCACCCCGATGAGGTTGAGACGCACACCACCATGTGCGACAGAACTGAAAAATCCTGGTCCTACCTGCATGCCGAGTGCGTATACAAACAACACGAGTCCGAAATTCTCAGCATATTTCAGGATGTTAGGGTCAATGACGACTCCGAAATGTCCTGCCAAGATGCCGACGAAGAAGACGAATGTAACCCCGAGAGAGACCTTGGCAATCTTAAGTTTGCCCAGAGCAAGTCCGAGAGCGCATACAAGCGAAATTACCACTATAGCTTGTACTGCGCTCTGCTCTTGTATCAGATTTAGCAACCATTCCATATAGATATAACGAATTTCACGCCAAATCTATTTTCCTTTTTTTCGATGCTTTTGCTATTTATAATGGCGAGTCAACCCAGTGGAAATTATTCCGTCCGGCTCCGATTTCGAAGTTGCACATAGCGATGCCGAGGTCTATTTTTGTGTACCCGACAAGAGAGGTGCCTTTGCTGGGTTTTACCTTGTCTTCCGGGATGTACTCGAAATAGAATTTCTGTTGATTGACTGCCGTCGGCGCAAGCAGAGCAGCCTCAACCCCCTTCTTAAACCATTCAGGAGAATTTGCACTTATGTTGCTGACCTGGTCAGGGCGTTTGATTTTGTGGGTTCTATATCCATCAGCTTCGCCATAACCTATTGCAATGCACAGCACGACTTTTTCATCGTCGCTGACTTCAAATGCTCCATCTACCTTTTTGTAGGTCAATCCTACCATACAGGTATTCAAGCCGATGCTTTGTGCAAAAAGGACAAGTTTTTCGCCGTAATAACCTGCTCGGTATTCCAAAGAGTCTGATTTCCTGCCAACCACCATAATGTAGTTTGACACATTGGAGAATGAACCGTATGAAAGGAATCCCTTAAAAGCCTTCTTCTCGTTGAGGACCAACTGAAAATGCAGATTACCCTCTTGATTTAATTTGGCGATTTCCTCTTGCAGGGCCTTGACGGTGCTCTCTTCGAGTGGTCGGTCTTGATATTTCCTTACCGAATGTCTATTTTGTAATGCTTCAAGTTCTGTCATAATGAATATATTTTAAAAATAATCTCGTGTATTTAATTAAAACGCATTTGTCTTTATGACTGTTCGCTGACAACACTATTGGAAATGAAAACTGCATGAATAAATATTTCCTACTCAAGTTTCGGATTTAAAATCAAACTATGGTTGTGGCTCATAATCTCATAGA
>CAZWJO010000109.1:0-10584 GCA_964634905.1 uncultured Sangeribacter sp. | reverse complement strand
TGAGTTCGTCGACAACAGAAGAGCTCCAATAGTCTCCAAAGTCGCCCACATTGTCAATAGTTTTATTTTGCATGAAAGCAGCCGCCGGAAGAAAAATCATATTCTTATTAGGTCCAGTCACAAGGTAACCATTCACACCGTTGAATGCAGCAAAGTTCCAATTGCATCCATCGATCAGCTCACTCCACTCTTCAATTGTAGGAATACGCCAGCCCTCACCCCAAATTACATGCGCAACATCGTGATTTTTTGTCAGAGTGCCTGTTTCGTCAATAATACCCTCGTGGATTAATTTCTTGGAAGAAACCTTGTATGTGATACTGTTGATTGTAGAATAATAATCCTTAGGTTCAATCTCTCCCCAAGCGATATAATAACCAAAATCTTCGGGAGCACTGGCTCCCACATTATGGGTAGCCCATTTCAGGCCGCTGGGGAGTCCTAAGTCGACCCAGTCATATCCATTGAGATTACCAGTGGTAGGACCATTGTGGTCTCTTTTGATATTTTGGGATTCTTCTATGTTTTCCTTCTTTTCGCTACGACAACCAGACAACATACAGATGGCAAGGATCGTAATGATTGTGACCCTTGCAAAGCTGGAAAACCACTTTGAGAAATTCTGAGATTTCTTTTTTAGTGCAGCTATTATCTGATGAAAATGACTGATTTTCTTTATCATTAGCTATCTTTAGAGAAAAGTTTACAAAGTTAGTAAAAAAAATTGATAATATTGGATTTAGATGTTGGAATTTTTCACGATTTTTTCACGGAGAGGGCGTACAGGGGAACTAATCAGTTATATGAAATATCCTCACACAGAGAACACACAGAGGGAATTTTAGTAGCTTAGGTGCAGATCTGGAGGAGAGGAAAGATGTATACGATGTATCACGATGCATCTCGAGTTACGTCGAGGGATCTTGAGCAGAGAGAGCTTAAATGTGACACGGAGATATAAAAAAAAGCGCATAACCGGTAAGGTTATGCGCTTAGTGTATAGTATAGATGGGGAATTATTCTATGAGGGATTCGGGCGGCAGGGAAGCCGTCCGCTCCATAAGCCTTGGCACCGTTTGCCATGGAGAGTATAGGGCGGCGAATAATGGGTTCGGAAGTGTAGATCATGTCGCGGCCGTCAGGGTCAATACTCTATATCAATGCAGAATACAGAATGCATTTTTGAAGCACAATTAGACATAATCTTTGCGATGGCAAAGATTAAAATATTGATATTCAACGCATATAATACATGATTGATAGACATGGCATATTGGGCATGTATGAGCCTCAGGAGATATGACATGGGAATCATTATGTACCTGATTATACATTGATTTTCATGGAGATACCAATTCGTATGGGTATAACAGTATAGTCTGCCAACTATTGTTCGAATCAGTTTAGTCTCCACTTTTGTGGCAGTATGTCATTGTTCTCTTTCTATAGCTCGGAGAGCCGTTGTCATCGTTGTCATCGTTATCGACGTTTTCAGTGATTTAGCGGGTCTGCTGGCAATAGCACGGAGTGGTCCATCAGGGCTCAGGCCTCCGAGAGGAGCGCCAGATCAGTGAATAGTGAATAGTGAATAGTGAACAGTGGGCTTCGCGATGACGAGAGACGACTTTTGCAATATTCATTGATCACTGGGGTTGGTTCGGAAGCTTCCTCTGAAGCAATCATGCCATCCTCCTCTGAGGTGCAGTTGAATCAACATTCATTGATTGGGTTTCCGGGTGCAAAGTTAATGGCTTTGTGGGGGCGATGCCCCTTATCTTACGAAAAAATTTCTTTCCTAATTTAGTTGAAATAGTTCTTGTCTTGATATTTTGGATTGAGAAGGAATTTTGACGCAGACGCAGATCTTGGGTCGCTGTGTCGGCTTCGCCGTCAGGCGGATTGGCGCGGATTTTTTCGCCTTCGGCGGGGAGTTGCGTTTTGCGTTTTACGTTATGCGAATTCGGGACGATATTTTGGTAGCTGTGCGTGGCTTTGCCGCAGGGTGGATGGTGTGCGTATGCGATTACATCATTGCGAGCTTGCGAAATTTGAGTTAAAAAAACGGTTGCTCCGGAAAATGTAGACTGTGGATTATCTCTTCAACTTGCAAAAACATATCAATTTTTTGAAATATCTTTACTTTCAATTATTTCTTTTACTCCACATAGTTGAAAATTGAATTGTTTTTATTATTTTTGCGTATTAAAGGCATTCTTTGTTTTCTTTATAATACCTCATAAGGAAAATGGTGGAGAATAAAAAGATAGATAAAAAGGATAATTAAATTGCATTGCAATGGAAAGATTTAGAACATATCATATAAATAATTCCTCAGTCAAAATTATATTTGGTAATATACTGGATAGTAAAACGGAAGTCATAGCTAACAGCAGTGGTTCCAAACTTACTATGAGTGGAGGGCTTACAAAGGATATCAGAATGGCAGGAGGAGAAGAAATCCTCCAGGATGCTCAAAGCAAACTGCCTGTCCAAGTAGGAGACGCCATCGTTACGACTGCCGGAAAGCTTTCTCAAAAATATATCTTCCATTGTATCACGCTCGATAAGAGCCTCGACCATTCTCATACTCCTAACTCAATCTCGAATGATGATCTGCATCAATATACAATCGAGCACTCTGTCAATAAATGTTTTCAACTTCTTCACACAATGGAGCTTTCCTCAATCGCATTTCCTTCTATCGGTGCGGGAGCTGCCGGGATTCCTTTCAAAAATGTTGCTAAGAGCATGGCCTCTGTAATAGGCTATAATCTCCGCAAAACAAATAGGCCAATACAAGTTGAAATCTACCTATATGATAGATTTGGAAAAATGACAGAATGGGGGTTTCTTCCGATGTTTGAAGAATTTGCCAAACAGGAGGGTATCTCTCGTATAATTAGAAGACAAACCTTCGATGAGCTAACAATTGAAGAGTATATTTGGAGAAAAGACACTTTCAAAGTTCCAATAGGCACTACCGATGTGTTTATAAGTTACTCACGAAAAGATTCTGACACGGTCAAGCCAATTTACGAAATGCTCGAAAAAGCTGGCATAAAATGTTGGCTTGATGTGGAAGGTATGTACAGTGGAGTATCATATAAAAAAGTTATAGTTGAGGCAATCAAGAATACCTCCATAGTTCTTTTCATGTCCTCGATCAACAGCAATAAGTCGCACAATGTTGTCAGTGAAATATCACTTGCGATGGAGTATTCCAAGAAGGTCATACCGGTCAGACTTGATAAGACACCATACTCTGAAAGTATAGAATACGATATCATAAATCATGATTTCATCACTTATGAGGCTTCAAGCAACGAGCAAAGCCTGGAAAAGATTATGAAAAAAGTGCAGACTCTGCTTGAGATTTTCCCATCAAATACTCCAAAAGGATATTGACGATTAGAATTCAATCTCACTAATTTTTTGAGATATGAAAGCCTTTGCTTAAAATAAATTTCAAAGTTTCTTGAGAAGTGGCCCGGTCGTATTCTTTTTCGGATTCAGGAAGATCTTCGTATGGGACGAGGCAGGGATGGGTTTTCTTGGCGTCGTCACGGACTGATCCGTATGTCCAACCGTCGTTTATGCGGTTTAGTGACCATACATCATGGACGTTCTTTGCCATTTCCTCAACCAATGGGAGGAGTTCTTCGGGGAGAGTGACACTCTGCGTGTCAGTGGGGTTTGGGATATATGCTTTCATTGTTGTTTGTATTTTTTTTGAATAGAGAGGGAAATGGCTAACTGAATCTATCAGTTGAGGGTGTCGATGAGAATGAAGAAACCATTAACTATTGAGAGAGCTGAGGAGGATATCGTATTTTTAGGAGCTTCGATATTGGAATTGACGTAGCTTGATGCAGTCATCCTCCATGAAATAGTCGTACAACTCGGAAACCATCTCGTTATACTCCACCGGATAGCTGAATACAAGACGCATAATGACGCTCAAGAGCGGACGGCACTTGACGTAGAAGAATTGATACGTGACGCGGTTGTCCCGGTCAATCAGCCCTTGTATAATATCCCGGTCAGTCATCGGCTTTTGGATATAAGAGATTATCCTTGTTTAACGCAATGGTGGTATCGACTACACAAAAATCATATTTTTTGTAGTCACATGGCCACCCTTTTTGCAAATTGCTCTGCACATCTAATTTATCCCATGGGCACAGGCAGTTATGGCGCATTGTCCGTTCATCACAACTTGTACCTCCCTCGTTGAACACATATCCCATCAATTCATGGGCTGCATTCCAACGGAGATGCTCAAGTTGGGCAAGACGAAGGATTATTTCATTTTCTTTGTCTGACAGTCCGGGATAGTGGATGGACGTTTGGTTGCCGATGACATCAGTAGTGCCGTCTGCATTGAAATATCTGAGATAGAACGAATACCAGTCAAGAATTGTATCCTCTTCTTTGGCAAGTTGCTTCATTGCATCTTTTAAAAGAATCATCTTTGTCCCGGCATGAAGTGCGTTGGCCCTGTCCTGAGACTCCTGACGGCGCAATTTGCGCAGTTTCTCAATGTTAGGAGTACCTGTCTCTGTCAACTGTTTATGTCGAGAGTCCCAACTATCACCTTCACCGCTGAGTTTGCGATATTCCTCATGGAATTGCTTCCCTTCTTCAATCAATCGATCACTGACTACCAAGTCGTAGGTATAGGTTTTCTCCGGTTGCCCGAATATTTGAATTATACGGGTATTTTTTTCGCCATCAGCATACCCATAGTTGTAATGGTCAGCAATCTTTTGGATTCCCTCCACTTTTTTAGAGTCAGTGCAGCGAACAAATATGCGCAGGTTTGAGACATCTTCTCTTATGCGCCTGATTTGATTGAATATTCTTGCCGCCAATGCAATGGCCTCGTCATTATCGCCAATGGATATGACAACATAGTTCACATCTTCAAGGAATCGATATTGAAAGAGGACTTTACTATAGAACTCCTTGCTGTTATAATCTGCCTGTTTAAACTGTATTGATGGATTATCAAGCTCTGCCCAACGATGAGGTTTGAAAATCCCAGGCATGGAAGCCATCAAAGTGCCCTTTATATCATTTAGATTCTTATCTACTATCACACATTCAAACGGACTGCGGACATTAGGATTCGTTGAGTCGACGAATGCGCCAAATTCATAAAGGAAACGGAAGGCATCACGTCCGACCTCTCCAAACCCGACAATGAGCGTTTTAAGCGGCGACTCCACGGCAGCAAGGTTTTCCTTGCTTGTCTTCACCACATTGACGGGATGACACTTAGGGTCAAGTTTAAGAAGCTCAATTGCTATATGAGAGGAGTCAACAATCTTTATATTAAGATGCTTCTTTAATGCAATGTCCTGAATCACCCTGTTTGGGCCGTTGTAACGTGCATGGCAGTATATGCGGTGGTATAAATCCTTATTTTTGGCTACAGCCATGACTGTAGTGTCTTTAGCCAATGCGATGATATTCCTGATATTCAGCTCCTCATCCTCCCCCATAAAGAAAATATGTAGTTGCGGGTTGGAAGTCTGTGAGAGTTTGTGGATAAACTTCTTTATTTTTGCAAGTCCGATATATCCAAAGGCATCAAAATCGTCACGTGACGTGATATCCTCATCTATATCATCCAATTGCTGGCTTGCGATGGCTACGTGTGCTCCAATCTTATCGGCAGTTTTGAAAACCTTTTGCTTATGAACTATGAGCCCGACAATACCCTCCCATTCATCGTTGTCGTCTTCCTTGACATTGGCTTCATCAATGATTACAGCTATAGCCTTGGTATCCTGTTTGACTATATCCTTTATGAGCAACTCAGTGGGCTCATTGTTGCCAAAGAAGAGATAGAGGTGATTCTTATCATCATTAATCTTTGTGGCATAGTTAAGTCGATAATACGCATGGAGCCGTGAATAGACCAGACCAACGAGCATTGCGATGGTGCAGGCGAAAGATAAGCCGGCATGAAATGTAATCCACCCTTTCAACCCCGCATGATGGTCAAGCCTATCAAGTATATTGCTATCAACATCCAGGGTAAACAGGTCAAGGGAGCAGATCATTGACCGGAATAAGTATTCAGCATTTGAGAAATAAACATCATTGCCGATATCACTTCTTGCCAACGCATCGTGTCCAATCAGATAGAATACCCTTAAATACAATAATGTGCCTACGGCAAAAAGCAGGCACATTAGCGTCCCCATAAACTTTAAGGAGAAGTCCTTGGCGTATAGTCTATGGGCAGGTCTTATAATCGCATTTTTAATCTGTAGAATCAAAGAACAAAGTAGCAATAATCCCCCGAGAGCAAATATTCCTATTGTTAGGCACATACCGAATCTCCCACTGAATGAAATCAGGGAGATGATGAGGGCAACTCCAATCAACAGCAACCCTCCTTTAAGGTAAGATTGTTGCTTCATGGTCAATGTTTTCTTGTGCTATCAGATGATTCTTCCTCCCAAAAATTGTCAAAGTATTTTCTTGCCTTTTTGGCGGTGTCCTGTAAATCCTTGGGTAATTTGTCCTTAAGCATATACTCAAATGTACGCCAGGCTGAATCATATTGATCTTTCTTTATTTTGTAATCTTGTTCAGATTGACGTTTTTTCTCTTCAGCCTCTATTTTTTTCGCTATTTCGTCCTTCTTGACATCTTGCTTCTTTTGGTAACATTTCCAAGTTGCATTTGCGATTATCAACAGACAAATCACAACGGTAACACATATTGCGATAACGCTTCCAGGTGGCATGCTATCATTACATGAATGAAACATCACCTCGCTGGGAGTAGCGGCGATTGCAATTGTGTCGGGAACTGACACTGCAATGTTGGTAAGAGTATCCATTTCAAATGATGTGCTTGGTTATAAACGCACAAAGTTACAAAAAATATTTGAAATAGAAAGTATGAAAAGGCACATTATTTTCGATGAAAGAAAAGAAAACATGTATCGTATATCAGCGGAATGTTATTAGATGAGCAATAAAGCCCTATCCATCGCCCAATTCTATATTAGATTTATTATGAAAATTAGGTTAAATCATAATAATGGTGATAGTTTTCATAAATGTTAATACTCTATTATCTCAAGCAAACTTTTAAAAGTAAAATTTATTAATGCAAAAGAACTTTACATCGAGCTTCAGAAGCCAATGTATGACAATTACCCTTTTTCTCGGATGAAAAACTGGGGAGGGAGGATGGAGGATGGCTATAGAATGGGATAGAGATGAGGAAGGAAATGGAGCGTCTGGCAACTCTTGTCAGACTTCCGGAATCAGGGATGTGGGGACTTTTTGGGGATGCGGATGGATACGAAGCATCCTATCTACGTTATTGATATAGGTGGTGGGCGTGTATGTAGTCGGATACTTTGCTATTGAGAGGCAATTGAGAAGGAGCAAGGACTTTGGGGTCGGATTTTATCATTTGACGGATTTGGGTGGAGGATATTGGCATTTGGGGGGCGGCTGTTAGAATTATTGCGTTTTGCGTTTTACGTTTTGCGTTTTGTGGAGTTGCGGGAATGGTTTCGCCGGGGCGGGGGTAGATTATGATGCCGAAGTCGCGGAGGATTTCTTGGGGGTTGCGCCAGCGTTGGAAGTCAGCCCAGTTGTCTCCGCCTATTATTAGACGGAAGTCGTGTTCGGGATAGGATTTTTTTAGTTCGGATAGGGTTTTGTAGGTGTAGGAGGGTATGGGGAGATGGAATTCGAAGTCGCTGACGCGTATACCGGAGATTCCCTCAAGAGCCAGACGTGCCATTTCAAGGCGCTGCTCGTTGGTGGCGACATAGCCCTGAGGCTTTAGGGGGTTGAGGGGTGAGACCATTAACCAGACTTCGTCTAAGTCAGTATGGTCTAATACGTATTTTGCCAGGTTTACGTGGCCTTCGTGGATCGGGTCGAAACTACCGCCGAAGATGCCGATTTTCATTTAATGATAAATTATAAATGATTAATGATAAATTAAAAGTTTGATTTGGACGACACTTGCCACAAGGGGAGGATGGATGTTATTTGGGCTTTTTGCGGACGGAGAAGCCGAAGTGGCCGAGGAGGTCGCCGAGGGCGAAGTATTGGCCATGGCTGTAGACTAACATTCCGGCTTTCTCTAATTCGAGTTTGCCGGTGACTTCATTGATAAAGCGGGAGTCTGCACGGACGTTTAAGACATCGGCTATTAACATGTCGTGGCTTCCGAGATGTGTGACACTTTTGACCCGACACTCGATGCTTACGGGAGATTCTTCAATTGTGGGAGATTTAACCATTTCTCCGGGGAGGGGATGCAGCCCAGTCTCTTTCCACTTGTCATAGTCGCGACCAGAGCGGACTCCAGCCCAGTCTGTGGCTCGGGCCATGTCGACAGTAGTTAGATTAATGGTAAATTCCATATTCTTCATGAGGAGTGCGTAGGAGTGGCGCTCGGGGCGGACCGATATATAACACATAGCGGGGTCGGAACATATAGTTCCAACCCACGCTATAGTTATCATATTCCATTCTTCAGGTGTCGCGCCACAAGTGGCAAGGACAGCGGGAAGTGGGTAGATCATGGTCCCTGGTTTCCAGGAAAGTTTCATCTTTTGTACAAATTCATAATGCATAATGCATAATGCATAATTAAATGTCACTCGCATTCAATCGAAATTGCATTATGAAGTATGCTCAAAAAGTTATAAATTAGACGTTGAGGTCTTTAAGGACTTGATCGATGTGTGCGTCGGCTTTCTTAACGACTTCCTCATATTGATCTTTGTCTTTGTAATCTTCGCGAACTTCGACGTAGAACTTGATCTTTGGTTCAGTACCTGAAGGACGAATTGAGACCTTGTCGCCAGCTTCAGTGAAGAACTGGAGAACGTTGCTTGTCACAGGCATATCCATCTTTGAGATTTCGCCAGTCTTGAGGTTCTTGCAGTTGAGGTCGCTATAGTCCTTAACCAATACGACATCACTACCTGCGAGTTGCTTTGGAGGATTCTCACGGAAATTCTTCATCATAGCAACGATTTCCTCTGCCCCACTCTTACCCGGGCGGACAACACTAACGCCACGTTCGCGGCTGAAGCCAATCTCGAAGTAGATTTCCTTAAGGAGTTCATAGAGGTCCATGCCTTTATCAGCAGCCCAAGCTGCGATCTCACACATCAAAGGAACAGCGGAGATAGAGTCTTTGTCGCGGACGAAAGTCTCAGCAAGGAATCCGTAGCTTTCTTCACCACCACCGATGTAACGGCCAGTGCCTTCCTGCTCACGCATAATGTTTGCAATCCACTTGAAACCAGTGAATACGTCGAACATACGGACGTTGTTCTTATCAGCAATACGCTTAACAGCTTCAGTAGAAACGATAGTCTTCACTACATATTCATTACCCTTCATCAAACCGAGCTCATTATTACGGGTCATGAGATAGTATAAGAAGATCATAAGGATCTGGTTGCCGTTAACAAGCTGATATTCACCCTTGCTGTCGCGAACAACAAGACCTACACGGTCAGCATCGGGGTCGGAAGCGAGGACGAGACTTGCGCCAACTTCCTTAGCCTTAGCGATACCCATTGCCATAGCCTCGGGGTTTTCGGGGTTGGGAGAAACGACAGTTGGGAAATCACCAGACTGAACGTCCTGCTCAGGAACGTGGATAACATTCTCGAAGCCCCACATCTTGAGGGCATCAAACATAAGCATAGATCCAGTACCATGGATCGGAGTGTAGACGATCTTCATGTCAGCGTGACGCTTGTCAGCTTCCGGAGACAAAGAGAGAGCGTGGATTTCCTTCAAATAAGGTTCGTCAACATCTTTACCGATAATCTGGATGAGTTCTTTGTTTGGAGTGAATTTAATCTGATCCACAGAAGTGATCTTATTCACATACGCGATAGTCTCTACATCGTGAGGAGCAATCATCTGAGCACCGTCGCTCCAATAAGCCTTGTAGCCGTTATATTCCTTCGGGTTGTGGCTTGCAGTCACCATAACGCCACTTTGGCAACCGAGGTGACGGATAGCGTAGCTTACCTCAGGAGTAGGACGGCAAGCGTCGAAGAGATAAACCTTGATACCATTAGCAGAGAAAATATCAGCTGCGAGTTCTGCAAACTTACGTGAGTTATTACGGACATCATGCCCGATAGCAACGGAAATCTGAGGAAGATCTTTGAAGCAGTCTTTAAGGTAGTTGGCAAGACCTTGTGTAGCCATACCAACAGTGTAGATGTTCATACGGTTAGTGCCGGGACCCATGATGCCACGTAGACCACCAGTACCGAATTCCAGGTCCTTGTAGAACGCTTCGATTAGATCGGTTTTATCTTCTGCGTCGAGAAGCTGCTTCACTGCAGCACGTGTTTCTTCATCATACTGAGGGCCGAGCCACTGTTCAGCTTTGGCCTTCACTTGAGTCAACAATTCTTCGTTGTTCATTTTTTTGAGGGTTATATATTAAATTAATTCATAATTCACAATGCATAATGCATAATTATTGTACTGTCTCTATAAATTAAACGCAAATGTAGTGAAAAATGATGATATTTGCAAGAGATTTTTAAATAAAATTTGCCTT
>CAZWJO010000108.1:0-10629 GCA_964634905.1 uncultured Sangeribacter sp. | reverse complement strand
GATTAATTTTGCAATGATAAACAGTGTTCAACCCTTAAAATAAGTACGACTATGACACGTATTTCTAATTGTGCTGTAAAGCACACCGCTCAGGCTTACCTCTGTACAGTAGCTGAGAATGCAACTCCTTCCGGAGCATGTGGCTCCGCATGTGGTGCAGGTGATGAAAAGCCCGAAGAAAAGCCAGCAGCTTGCGGCTCAGCTTGCGGTGCAGGCGAAAAATAATCCCACTACTGCATCTATGCTTCCGATGCATCGCTAAATGCCTTGCATCGGAAGCCGATTTAAAAAGACTATATCTAATGGAATATTTTGCATTTCAATGGCATATTACCGACAGTTGCGACCAGAGGTGTGAACACTGTTATATTTTTTCTGAAGGACACCCAAAAATAATTGAAATGCCTCTTGTTAAGGCAGCTAATGTCATAGACCAATGCGTAGAGATGTGTCGCCGCATGAATAGGTTGCCATATTTCTACATCACCGGAGGCGATCCAATCTTACACCGAAATTTCTGGGAAATACTTGCGTTGCTAAAGAAAAGGGATATTCCATTCACAATTCTTGGCAATCCTTTCCATATTACAGATGAGGTATGCGTGCGACTTAAATCTATGGGTTGCCAAAAATACCAGCTCTCCATCGACGGGATGCGTGAGACGCATGACTCTATACGTAAGCCGGGATCTTTCGACACTACAATTGAGAAGATCGGCGTGCTGAAAAGAAATGGTATCCGTGTCGCAGTCATGACTACAGTCTCTGGCACAAATATAGATGAAATTCCATCAGTGATTGATCTTGTGGTGGAAAAGGGAGTAGACGTATTTGCATTTGGACGATATTGTCCTACATCGGAAGAGAAATCAACTCATATTTCGCCATTGGAATATAGAGCCTTTCTTCAACGCGTATGGAAGAAGTTTGAGCAATATAAGGATGGGGGTACTATTTTCAATCTGAAGGATCATCTGTGGACTCTCTTTCTCTATGAAAAGGCTCTCTTCAAGATTCCTGAAGATAGCGATCCGGAAGCTATATATGATGGTTGCCATTGTGGCGATTGCCATTTCACCATACAGCCAAATGGAAGCGTGATGGCATGCCGACGTTTTGAGAGTGTTGTCGGGAATCTGTTTCAAAAGCCAATACATGAACTTTGGGAAAGCAAGGAGATGGCTTATTATCGGCAATATGACAAGTTTGAAAAATGCTCGAAGTGCGAGCTGCTTCGTTTTTGCAGAGGATGCCCGGCAGTGGCATACGGTTATCATCGTTCATTTTATTCACCAGACCCTCAATGTTGGAAAGAGACATGAAAGCAATAGTTCTTACGGCTCCTTGTCGGGCCGACGAAATGAAACTTAAGGATATTCCGGTGCCGGCAGTCCGCCCGGGATGGGTATTGATTAAGGTAAAGGCATTCGGGATAAATCATTCTGAGGTGCTTTTGCGTCAGTTTGAAGTGGCTCAGTCCTACATTAATAAGCCTATTGTTCCCGGAATAGAATGTGTTGGAGAGGTAATAGACCCGTCTGATAGCGGTTTTAAAGTAGGGCAGAGGGTAATAGCTCTAATGGGAGGAATGGGTCGCAGTTTCAATGGCAGCTATGCAGAATATGCCTTGTTGCCTGCGGGCCATGTTTTTGCTGTAGAAAGCAGTTTGGGTTGGAGCGAACTCGCTGCCATTCCGGAAACGTTCTATACGGCATACGGTTCTCTTATTATGTCGCTGCAACTTTCCTCAAGTGATACGTTGCTTATCCGTGGTGGTTCATCGACAGTTGGAATAGCAGCCCTTCAACTTGCAAAAGCAGTGGGTGCAAAGGTTGTGGCTACTACAAGAAGTGAGCGAAAAGCAGGGTTGCTGGTGGAATATGGTGCAGATGATGTAGTATTGGAGGGTGATGACTTCCGCCATCGTTTTCTTGAAAAGTATCCTGCGGGAGCTACAAAAGTGCTTGAGCTAATAGGGGCTTCCACTCTTAGGGAATCGTTGCGTCTGACATCATATCATGGTATAGTGTGCCATACAGGACTTCTCGGCGGAGTATTCGGTCTCAAGAATTTTGATCCGATAAAGGAGGTGCCGACAGGAGTGTATCTTACCGGTTTCTATAGCAATAATCCAACACAGGCTCAGATCAACGACATGATGAATCTAATAGAAAAAGGAAAAATCCGGCCGATAATAGCCGAATCCTTCCCATTCGATCATATTTCCGATGCCCACCTACTCGCTGAGCAACGCGGTCAAATTGGCAAGATAGTCGTTATGGTCTAAAAGGACTTAATTAAAAGTGTTTTATTTAGGACATTTCGAAAATCTCTTTTAGCTCTTCTTCATCGATATTATACTGGTTTATTACCATATATTCTAATGATTTTTGAAGGTTTCTGAATTCTTGGTTTCTTCTAAGGGCTTTGAAGAGACTTTTGAAGCGAGTGTCAATAGTTGACGTTACGGATTTAGATACCTTCATCAATGTATCCCAGTTGTTTTTTATTCTATCGATAATGCCAATGGCAAACTTATCCTTATATGAGTCTTTTAGGCCTAAGATGATAGCTGCACCTGGCTATTATTTCCTCAGTCGTCCCCGGCGTTTTGGGAAAAGTCTTTTTTTTATCTACTCTCCAAGCTTGTTTCGAAGGAAGACGATAGCTGTTTGAGGGGCTCGCTATTGATACGGATGAGATAGACTGGACTCCTAAACCTATCATTAAGTTTTCTTTCAATGCAGTCCGTGCAACTGATAAAGAGAATCTTGACAAGTATCTTAATGCTACCTTAAAGATGGCTTCAATTTTCTGATGAGCCAATTTTCAAGGATATTGATGCATTCAGCGTGATTGTTAGAGTCGAGGATGCGGGATGCTATTTCGTTGAGTTGTGTATTTTCAAGGTCGTATCCCGATATCTCGAGATTATAGAAAGCTTTATTAGATTATCCATGTCGGTTATTTTAGTTTCTTGGTGCAAAGATAGCAAAAGTATCTTTCTGAACCAGTCGAGTCCATGAAGGACTTTTACGGAAATATGTACCTTGTATCCGCAGATATGCGCCATCAGTTGCTGCGCCGATCCGAGGGGGCAGATATGTGTACAATAATGTTGTGGCTTGCCAAAGAGCGGATAGATGAAAGCTGCTATAAGCATGGCGATAGCAACGAGTCCCGCTGGCAGGGTAAATCCACCCGATAGATATTTGAGCATCAGGGAATAATCCAGAAACTGTCCGCTCCAGAATCCAAGCACAATTATGTTGGCTATGAGTTGCACATTATGATATACCTTGTTTTTCACAAACAGGGGTAGTATGCAAGCGGCTAAAGTGACAGCAAGTGCGATCCAGATTTTCCATGGAATATTGCTGCTGGGCTTGGCGTTGGTATTTTGATAATGTGCAAGTCCGGCATTGATATTGGAGATGATAGCTGAAGATGAGTATGTGGCGCCACTTACTGCGTCGACCTTCATTCCAAGAGCTTCGGCAGGAGTCTTGCCATTCCATTTGCTGAGTAATTCTGCGGCACGGTTGAAGAAAGAAGGTGTCTCGGCATTTGGCAGGGCTTTTATCTCGGAAATCTTACCATCTATAATGTATATGTCGAGAGGAACAGGCCCGGCATACCCAGCTATTGTACCTTTCATACCCTCCGTGTGGATGACCGCGTTTCCTGCCGATTGCACGATTATTGTATCAGCCGGCTCTTCAGAGTTATTGTCAGCTGTTACAATTCGTTCTATACTATTGCCGAAAAGAGTCTTATTGACAGTAATGGCGGCCGCCATCATCATCAGTATTACCAATATTAAACTTAAAATCTTTCCTTTAGTTGTCATTGCCGTCTTAAAATTTATGTGAGGCAAAGAATTGCAATATGTAGCAGCAGTTCTCGGCTGAAGATTCAGAGTGGATAGACAGTGTCATTCCATATAGATATAACGAAATTCACACCAAATCTATTTTTTTTGCGTCATTCATCTTCGTTTTGTCTGCTTTTCATGCTCGTTGAAAGGTGGCCTATCTCATAGATGGATGCAGACAGGAAAGAAATGAGAATTTTCTATTGTTAAATTTGAGTTTTACAAAATGATTATGTAATTTTGCACTCGTTAGTATACTCTATATGCGAAACTAAATATTATAATTGATGAGAAAAATTTTTATAGCACTGATGATTTCTCTTGTTTATGCAGCTGCGTGGGCCCTGCCGAGAGCGGAATACCCGCGACCGCAGTTCGAACGAAAGGATTGGGTAAACCTTAATGGCGACTGGAGCTACGAATTTGACTTTGTCGGCTCAGGTCTGGAAAAGCGTATGAACGAGAGCAAAGGTTTCGATGGTAAGATCACAGTACCGTTCTGCCCCGAGAGCAAACTCTCAGGCATTGGATATACAGATTTTATCAACAATATCTGGTATCATCGCACCATTCAGATGCCTACAGATTGGACCGGCAAGAATGTTATGCTCAACTTCGGGGCTGTCTACTATAATTCGGAAGTATTTGTCGATGGCAAGTTGGCGGGACGTCATTTTGGGGGCAGCACACCGTTTGCAGTAGATGTCACAGAGTGGCTCAAGGACGGCAAGGAACACCAGCTTGTGGTGCATGCCTACAGCGACACCCGCACCACCAAACAGGCAGCCGGAAAACAGAATGTCCGTAAAGACCCCTTTGAATGCATGTATACCCGTTGCACCGGTATTTGGCAGACAGTATGGATGGAACCGGTTGACAAAAATGCCCTTGATAGTGCTCAGGTTATCACCGATATTGACCAGAATCAAATAATAATTCACCCTCGGTTTTACAGTCAGGGTGGTAATGAGCTCACAGTTATCCTGAAAGATGGCAAGAAAGAGGTGGCTTCACGCACGGTGAAAGCCAATAACGCGTCTACAGTCGTTCTTCCGATAAAGTCCCCTAAGCTATGGTCGCCATCTTCTCCCTTCCTTTACGATCTGACCTATATTGTAAAAGATGCCGACGGCAAGGTCGTCGACGAGGTGCAGTCATACGTGGGGATACGCAAGATTCATGTTGACGGCAATAAGATTTACCTCAACAACGAGCCGTTTTACCAGCGACTCGTGCTTGACCAAGGATATTACCCCGACGGAATATGGACTGCACCCTCCGACGAAGCCCTGCGTCGTGATATCGAACTTTCCATGGAAGCTGGCTTCAATGGCGCACGCCTACACCAGAAAGTCTTTGAGGAGCGTTATCACTACTGGGCTGATAAACTGGGTTACATCACTTGGGGCGAGGCTCCCTCATGGGGTATGGATGCCAATGACCCTGAAGTGGCCCGCAATTTCTTGACGGAGTGGACGGAAGAGATTGTACGCGACCGTAACCATCCATCGATTGTGACATGGACACCCTTTAACGAGGAATTCTGGCCCGACCGTGTGCAATTCCCGAGATTCGTAAGCGATATCTATGACCTAACCAAACATCTTGATCCCACGCGCCCGGTGCACGACGTGAGCGGTGGCACACATGTGAAGACCGACATCTGGGGTGCGCACCATTACGAACAAGATCCTGAACGCCTTAAAGATGTGGTGTTTAATGGCGAGCGTTGGTTTCAGACTCCATACGAACCTATTGACGTATATCGCACAAACACCGGTTTCAATCGTCCGACAGATTTCAATTTCTACGAATATCCACAATATGATAAAAACACCAACAAACCTTATCTCCTTGACGAGTTCGGAGGAATCAAATGGGTAAAGGGTCAGGATGCCTTTAGTGGCAACACCGGTGAATCATGGGGTTATGGTGAGCCTCCCCACTCTCTTGAGGAATTCTATTCTCGCCTTGAAGGGCAGGTCGATGCCCTAATGTCGATTTCTGATAATGTTTGGGGCTATTGCTATACACAGCTGACCGATGTGGAGCAGGAGCAGAACGGCATTTACTTCTATGACCGCACTCCTAAGTTTGACATGAAGCGAATCTGCAAAATTTTCAGCAAGAAGCCCGTCGAAAGCAAGGAATAATAGACAGAATAAACTTTAATTCTTTTTAATATACTTATTTAAGTTTTGTAAGCTCAATTTTCATAAGTTCCAATTCTTTAGCGCAGGAACTGCGCTTATTCTCCGCGTACTCCGGGCGATGCGAAGCAGCCCGTTTCCATTGAGAGCTTGCCAAAACCGAGTCGCGAAGCTTCGCAAAACGCACCACGCATTACGCAAAACGTATAATCTCTGCGCCTTTGCGACCTCTGCGTGAGAGATTGAGAACATGTGAAAGTCGAGTATCCTTAATGCATAGCTGTGGAGATGAAGTGGAGGATTGGGGCGATGCCGGTAATCCAGTAATACCAGCTGTGGACTCCACTTCGCATCCTGTAGTCGATTGGGATGCCTTGTGCTTTCATCGCAAGATAGAACTCTACATTTCCTTGATAGAAGAAGTCGTTGTCGCCGCAGTCTGTATACCATTTTACGGTCTTCAGCTTTTCAATTATATCCGCTGTGGCATTCTTCACAAATTTGGTGGGATCGTTGGCGATCAATGAGTCGGCATAGTCCTTGTCGGTCTGAGCCATTTGACTTTGTTCAGGACGACCTACTATCCCGCTTATGGCACACGCCACCGCGTATGTGTCAGGATGCTTCTGAGCGTATGCTATTGAAGCTTCCCCTCCCATTGAAACGCCGGTAATGGCACGATGGTTCTTGTCGGGAATAGTGCGGTAGGTGGAATCTATCAGAGGAATAAGTTCATCGTAGAAATATGCCTCATAATCCCAACCGGGCACTGAAAAGAAACCTAAGTGTTTGCCCAGATGAAATTCTGCTTCGCCACTTGCATCCGGAATTACGATTATCATTGGGGTCATCATTCCTGAGCGTATAGCATCATCCGCAATTTGGGGTATCTGCCCCATGCTTATCCATATTTCATGCGTACCACCGGCGGGATGGAGAAGATATAATACAGGATAATGACAGTCGGATTTATCATATCCATTAGGAAGATAGACAGAGAATTCTTTGTTTACTCCCAACACATTGCTGCTCATCGTACAGTGCTCTATAGTGCCGCTATCGGGCAATTTCCCAAAATGACTGACGGCTTTACGCCTATCTACGAGTTTTCCCATAATATCAATAATCAGATTTCAAGTATTTAAACGCCGAAGCAAGAGGAATGGTTGGTTTGACAGTTTAAAAATGCTAATAAAACAACTTTTCAGTAGCCGCGGAGGGATATGACATTGTAGCAATAGTTGACCCCAATAAGAAAATGATGAGAGCCGCGTCTCAAACTTGGTGAGACACGGCCCTCATTATTATATATAATATTTATTTCTTATTATGTTTGCAGTCATTTCCGCATTTGCCTTCGCACTTGCTTTCTCCTTTGCCCTCACATTTGGAGGTCTTGCAGCACTGCTTTGAGGCAGCGGCAGGTTTGCCGTCGGCTGCTACTGCAGTGTAGCCAACCTTCTTGAATCCGGCGATGATCTTATCAGAATCAGTCTTCGTATCATCGTAGGTCACTGTGACGGTCTGATCTTTAAGAGAGGTTTCGATCTTCTTTATCCCTTTCTCGAAACGAAGATTAGACTTGATCTTGTTTTCACAGTTCTGGCAGCTCATCTGCGGATTGACAGTATAGACTGTTTCCTTTGTCTCAGCCATTGTGCTCGTTGCAAACAGGACTGCAAGAGCAGCAACATATATTAGTTTCTTCATACTCTTATGTATTATAATATTGTGATATGTCTGTTTAACGCTTAGTATTTCGTAATATTGTATCTGAATCCGACATATATCATAGCTCCTTCAATGGGGCCATAGACCATTGTGGCATCGAAATTATTCCCCCATGGGTCTGCCGCTCCAATCACTGGCATTTTCTGACGATAACCGGTAAGATTTTCACCACCGGCATATATGCTCCAATGGCGGAAATTGCGAGTGATCTGCGCATTTAGTTGAGGAAATGTCTTATAAGTATGTGCCCAGGCTGCTTGCCCATTATTGTCGGTATATGATACCGGCATTTTTCCGCCTCCGTTGATGGCGAGCGACATGTCAAACTGCCAAAGTCCCATCATTGGAGCATAAGAAACTGTGAATAATCCTTTCCAACGTGAATGAAGAGGCTTTTCTTCCACTCCGCGTCCGAAATCAATGCGGACATCATCCATCTTCCCGGCTAAAGTAAGGGTCAGTTCGCTTATGGGGGCGATTGAAAGTTCTGCAAGTGCAGAGTGGGAGTAAGATTTGCCCGTGATGTCCATGATATGCGCGGCATGTGGATCCATATTGAGGTCAACTACCGCCTGATGAAGGAAGTTGGTGTAGTAATACTCGGCATTCCAATCAAAAGGAACTGAACCGATATTAAATTTTCCACTCAGTCCTCCGCCAAAGTTCCAGGCTTCTTCCTGATGCAGGTCTTCGTCGATGATTATTCTTCGGGCTGAAGCAAGCAGCCAAGTATTGTCGGCATACACGTGTGGAGACCGGTAGCCTTTGCCTGCTGAAGCATGTAGCGATAGCGCATCCATCGGATTCCATCGCAGATGCAAGCGAGGAGTCACCATTGAGCCATATAGCGAACTATGGTCATATCTCAAACCAGCCATGCCTGTAAAATTCGAAGATGGAGTGAAGGTGTACTGGGCATACACTCCCGGTGTGGTTTCGTTTTCCCTGATATGACGCACTCCCGGAAGTTGACGGCTGATGTCCATAGTCTGGCCGAAGTAGTCACCATTCAGGCTTATTCCTGTAGAAAGAGCGTGAGTCTCATTCCAAGTCTTCTCAAACATCAAGGAAGCATAGATATTCTTCTGGTCAACGTCGTAAAACTGCTTTCCATATCGTGAATCCTGGTTATGTAGCGATCCTGAAAGGATGAGTGCCACATTGCCGGAGTTCTCTCGGTCGAAGATATACGCATTTTTTGTGAAAGCCTCCCATCTTCGGGTATCGATACTGATTGTGTAGGGATCTTGGATATGAGAGGAATGATGACCGATCTGCCCGCTTTCCCTAAGCTCGTCGAGAATCTTCACGCCTGCTTGCATCACATACCGGTCTCCTTGATAGATCCACCGGGACATTCCTGAAATTTGACGGATTTTAGGAGAGTCTATGAAGGTATCTCCGTTGGCATCATGGGTTGCGAAGGAGTTTTCGGCATGTAGAAGCACTCCCCCTTTCCACCGCTCCCCGAAGTGTAGGTTGCCGGTGGCATTGATTTCCCCTTTACCCATGTGGTTGGCGTATGCATTGAGGGAGAGTGATTGGTCGTTTTGTGGTTTCAGCATTTCGATGTTGATCTGGCCGGTGACAGATTCATAACCGTTTTTGACACTGCTTGCACCTTTTGAAACCTGTATCGAGCTCATCCAAGGACCCGGCATGTAGCCAAGCCCATAAGCGGAAGCGGCTCCACGGAAGTTGGGATAGTTTTCTGTGAGCATCTGCACATATTGTCCCCCCAGACCGAGAAGTTTTATCTGACGCGCACCGGTAGCAGCATCGGTATATGACACGTCGACAGAAGGATTGGTAGTAAAGCTCTCACCAAGATTGCAACAGGCAGCTTTTTTAAGTTCAGCCGAGGTAATGATTTCTGTATTAGTGCCTCCCCTAAGTTTCTTTCTGCCTGATTGGGAAGCTTTCACCACTACTTCCTCCAGTTCGGAAGATGTCTGATCCGTTGTGTCAGGGAGTTCCTGTTGGGTGGAGTTTCCGACATTCATCCGATCAGCATAGCCAAAGAAGGGTGAGACAGCAAACAGAAATGCGAGTAAAATCCTTTTTATTTTCATAAGGATAAAGCCTTGAAATCATTAATCAAATAATTCTTATGCCAGTTCAGTATTACATTTCGAACAAATACCCTTGATCATCAGATTGATTGATTTCACCTTGAAGCCGTCAGGCAGGTTGGCAGCGGGCAAGGGCATTTTGTCAAGACAATATAAAGATCCACATCTCTCACAGAAGAAATGCGGATGCTGATCAGAGGCAGTATGATGATCTTCTGCATGGCATAGCTCATATTTCAAAGAGCGTGTGCCATCTTCGATAACGTGAATCACCTCTTTTTCGGAAAAAAGTTGAAGCACACGGAAGATGCTGCCTTTGTCCATGGGATCTAAGGCAATTTCCAGATCTGCCAAATTTACAGGATGAGTATTCCTCATCATTTCCTTTAAGATAAGGATTCTATTAGCTGTAGGTTTTATTCCTTTGCCGATCAAGTGATTTTCAATATCAATGTGACTCATATTCATATTTTCTGCAAAGGTAATAATTTTTTTTGAAATTTTGGATAGTTGGACGCACTATCTGTGCGTCCATATCATTAAGAACATTCCTTAAATAATTATAGCGGGGAGTCAACCCACTTGAAGTTTTCGCGGCCGACTCCAATCTCGAAGTTATACATGGCGATTCTAAGGTCGATCTTTGTGTAACCGGCGAGGGATGATATTTCCTTACTGAATGTCTACTCTTTAATTGATGGAGTATGGAAGTGCCTCTGTTGATTTTCATAGTAATGGCTTATTCTATAAGAATCAACAAATAGACAAGACTTTGGTTGTAGCGTTGGTGGTATTGTAAAGT
>CAZWJO010000107.1:0-10769 GCA_964634905.1 uncultured Sangeribacter sp. | reverse complement strand
GCATCGCGGAGAGTTACTTCAGGGACTGTATGGTTGGTACTGTAGTATTTCATTTATTGTTGAATCGTTTAATTGTTGAATTGTTGAATCGATGAGTTTATTTGATGGTCACACGAGCCGTGCAATGCCGTTCAAATAAGCCCGGAGGGCTCCCAATCTTGTTAACCCCGAGCGTAAGCTCGGGGGAGATATGCCATCCTATTTATGCGCCCCGGAGGGGCGTTACTTTTTATTTGAACCGTATTGCACGAGCCGTACATCCCTACAAGGACGATGTCAAATGCATGAATTCATGCATAAATTGTGAGAGTCGGAGAAGACCGTACGAGCCATAGGTACAGGATGTCTCGGAGAAAGTCTTTACTTCATCGGGGTCGATACCTTTATGCCAGATAGTAAAAGGAACCGGTTCGGCTTTATGCACCCTTAACTCAACTGGAGTAGCATGGTCAGGAAGAAGGGCGATTGCTACCTGTTCATCCCATTTGGACACTTCTTCTAATATCGGGCCGACGATACGGCTGTCAAGATTCTCTATCGTCTTAAGTTTGAGCTGTAAGTCGCCGTCATGACCAGCCTCATCTGAAGCCTCTACATGCAGAAAGACAAAATCATTGTCTTTTAAGGCTGAAATGGCTGCTTCTGTCTTTCCTTCATAATTTGTGTCAGCCATTCCGGTGGCTCCTTCCACATCAATTGGAGTCAATCCGGCATATATCCCGATGCCTCTTATAAGGTCGACTGCCGTAATCACAGCACCCGACTTGATGGATGGAAACATTTCCTCAAGAGTCAGCATGGCAGGGCGATAACCTCCGCTCCACGGCCATATAGAATTAGCAGGAGTGTTACGTCCTTTATTGAATGGATGTTCTGACAGAAGCTTTTGGGAGCGCAATATGAGATCGTTGATAAGATCGGCTGTGGCTTGAGGCGTAAGACGTCCTTCCTCTATCGGTACATTCTCCATCGGCTTGACAAGAAGTCCTCGCCAATACTCTCCGGGATGGTCGTGGGGAGGAGCACAATCGATATACTTACTTCCTCCTTTAATGACAAGTAGATGGCGGTATTGTATTCCGGGAATAAACTTTATCCTATCAGAACCTAATTCTTTGTCAAGAAACTCAATAAGCACTTTGCCTTGTTCACTTTTGAGATGACCGCCATGATGATTTAAGATCTTTCCATCATCGAGAGTAATAATATTGCATCTCAATGCCAAATCTTCAGGATCAAGTACATAGCCGATGCTTGCAGCTTCCAGAGGTCCGCGACCTTCATACACTTTTGTCATATCATAACCCAAGATTGAAGCATTTGCAACCTCGCTTCCGGGTTGAAGACCTTCCGGTATTGTTATTAGGACTCCATTACGTCCCATTCCAGCAAGACGGTCGAAAGCGGGCGTGGATGCATACTCCAGAGGAGTCTTTCCTCCGAGGCTTGCGACCGGATAGTCGCTCATGCCGTCGCCTAATATTATGAGATGCTTCATATAATTCTTAATGCATAATGCATAATTCATAATGCATGATTCACAATGCATGATTCATATTGCATAATTCAATATATCTAATAATTGACACTTATCTATTGTTAGCTGTTGAGATTATATTGGCAAAAACTCCGGCTGCTGTCACGGCAGCTCCGGCTCCATATCCCTGTATTAGCATAGGAAACTTTTTATAGCGTTCCGTAGTAAGCATTACGATATTGTTAGAGCCTTCAAGACCATAGAATGGATGAGTTGAATCTACAGCCTCAAGACCAATACTCATCTTTCCCATCTCCATTCTTGCCACAAAACGCCAACGTTTACCTTCCTGCTCAAGCACTTTACGTCTATCCTCAAAATCTGCATCGAGCTCAGGAAGACGTTCCCAAAATTCTTCAATCGGTCCTTCAAGAAGCGCCTCCGGTATAAACAGGTTGCGATCTACTTCATCCTGCTCAACCTGATAGCCACCTTCACGGGTCAAGATGACAAGTTTACGCATGACGTCTATTCCACTGAGGTCAATGCGAGGATCCGGTTCGCTATACCCGAGCTCCTTAGCCAGCCGCACAGTCTCCGACAAAGGAACTTCTTTAGAAATGGCATTGAATATATAGTTGAGAGTGCCGCTGAGTACAGCTTCAATCTTAAGAATCCGGTCGCCAGAGGAACGAAGGTCGTTGATTGTGCCAATGATGGGAAGACCTGCACCGACATTTGTCTCGTATAGGAATTTGACTCCACGGCTGAGAGCTGTATCTTTAAGACGGCGATAAATTTCAAACTTATTAGAAGCTGCCACTTTGTTAGCAGCCACAACGCTTATATTATGTTCAAGCAAAGTCTGATAAAGATCAGCGATTTCTTTTGAGGCCGTACAATCGACGAATACACTGTTGAATATATTCATACCAATCACTTCCTCACATAATATTGCCGGACTGCTTGCCATTCCTTCCTTTTGCAGTATTTCACGATAGTTCTTCAAATCAATACCTTCACGTGAAAAAATAGCCTTTCTGCTTGACGCAATTCCTACGACATTCAGTTTCAGGCGATGAGTCATCATCAGTTCTTCCTTTTGGGAGGCAATTTGTTCAATAAGCATTCCACCCACAGTACCAATACCGCAAATAAATAGGTTGAGTTCCTTATATTCACTAAGGAAGAATGAGTCATGGATGACATTTAGCGACTTTCTCAGGAAACGACCGTCGACGACAAATGAAATATTGGTCTCGCTCGCACCTTGGGCACACGCAATCACACTGATTCCACTTCTACCGAGAGTTCCGAATAATTTTCCTGCGATACCCGGAGTGTGCTTCATATTTTCGCCAACTATAGCCACTGTAGCCAGTCCGGACTCGACATACATCGGATTCATGGCACCAGTGGCGATTTCCTTCTCAAACTCATGGTCGAGCACACGGACAGCCTCTGCAGCATCAGCATCTCTGACACCCACAGATGTAGAATTTTCAGACGAAGCTTGTGAAACAAGGAATACTGATATTCCATTATCGGCGAGGGCAGTGAAGATACGTCGGTTAACGCCAATGACACCTACCATCGAAAGGCCGGTTACAGTAATCAGAGAAGTGCCGCTGATGCTTGATATGCCTTTGATGGGCTTGCTGTCATCCTCTATATGCTGACGGATTACAGATCCTGCACCTTCAGGATTAAAAGTATTCTTGACAAGAATAGGTATATTCTTTACGCAAACAGGATAGATTGTAGGAGGATAAATTACTTTGGCGCCAAAGTTTGAAAGCTCCATCGCCTCAAGATAAGTCAAGGAGTTGATAGTGTAAGCAGTCGGTATGACACGAGGATCCGCCGTCATGAAACCATCTACGTCGGTCCATATCTCAAGGACTTCAGCATCTAAGGCAGCTGCGATGATTGATGCTGTGTAGTCACTGCCTCCGCGTCCTAAGTTTGTCACTTGCCCGGTGTGAGCATCGGTGGAAATAAAACCCGGCACTATATGAATGCCTTTTACTTCCTGTCCGAATTCTTCCTTCACAAGATGGTTAGTCAAATCAGGAGCAAGCATCCGGCGATGGTGCTTGTTCTCTGTCTTTATAAATTCTCGAGAATCATGAAGAATCGAACCGGGAATTAACCTTCTGACTATCCTTGAACTTAGCCGCTCACCATAGCTTACAATCAAATCCAGTGTCTTTTCACTGATGTCTTTTATTAAAGAAAGACCATGATAAATTGATGCTATTTCCGAAAGAAGAGTATCTATTTCTTCTATCAATTCTTGAGGATGGTCTGTGATAATGCTTTTGATCAGATCGTGATGTCTATTATATAGTTTTTCTACTCCTCCATGATAAGTAGGATCGCCTACACTGGCCTGACGGGCAGTATTCAGCAGCAAGTCAGTGACTCCACCAAGGGCACTGACAACAACTATACAAGGGGTATCCTGCCCTTCAACAATATTTTTAAGATTCGTGAGACCCTCATGTGAGCCCACGGAAGAACCTCCGAATTTTAGTACCTTCATGATCATTTTACCTTTAAAAGCGCAAATTTAATCAATTTTTGAAAAATATGCAAACAAAAACTTAACAAAAGAGGTCATGCATTGTGAGCATGACCTCGATATTTGCTATTAGTAAGATTTATTTTAGAAATCGGTGCCGGGAGCCCAGTTAGGATCTTCCTGAGAGATAACCATATTATTGTAGTTTGTTTCCATCTGTGGGATAACGTATGTCCAGTTGTTTCTGGCCTCCGGACCGTAGTTACCGTCTTCGCCAGCAAAGTAGTCAGCCCAACTACCTCCGTCTTTCCATGACTTGCGCACCATGCTTACACCCCAACGTTTCAGATCGACCCAACTATGTCCTTCGCTCCAGAGGTCAAACTTACGGAGAGCAACGATTTCATTCCATAAGTCCTGTCCTGTCTTGGTGCAATTATATCCTTCCTGATATGGCTGAGTTGCTTTGTTAAGACAAGCCTGGGCAGCCCCCTCATTGCCAAGATGATATTGGGCCTCAGCCTCATTGTAGAGCATTTCTGCCATACGGAAGATGGGAACGCAGCCGTCGCCTACACCTGACTTAACGAGGAATTTGGTGCCAAGATAATATCCTACAGAAGTTGTGCTATATGTTCTGCCATTATTTGTAAACTCAGATCTTACACGGTTGAAGAAATCACCCTTAGTCACTTTACCGGAACCAGAAATTTTCAAGAAATTACCATCAGCATCAAACACTCCGTCACTGATGAGTTCTTCCATAGTAGGAATAGCGTACATAGCAAGACGAGTATCGCTTGGATCAATAAGATCTACGATTTGCTTTGATATACACGGAGGATAAGAACGAGAAGCACTACCAGCACAGCTTGCACTCATATAATTGTAGAAGCTGTAATAATAGATTGGCTGTGTATCATCATTGAAGACTTCCCAAATCCATTCTTTATTAGCAGTATTGAATCCCGCCATATATTCTTCTATTCCCATAATTGAATAGCCATTTGAAGCCTCCTGAGAATGAGTCACGACAGACTGCCAATCATTGCGAAGTAATGCAGCTCGCGAATATACCGCATGGGCAACGTCTACATTAGGAATCCAGCGCATATTAATATCACTGTCACGATCTTTACCACATGTATTAAACAGAGAGATCGCCTCATCAAGATCTTTATAGACCTGCTCCAGAGTCTGTGCCAATGTTGAGCAAGGCATTGGATCAGTAGAAGTATCAAGACGCAATATCAGTCCACGGCTCTGACCATTGCGGTCGGTCCATCGGCGACAATAAAATTGCGACAACATCATGTAGGAATAAGCACGATAAGTCAAAGCCTGTGCCTTAACATAATCCCATTCCTTCTTCACAGCATCTGATGCATATTCATCAGGTATATTTTCCAGTATCTGATTGGCATTGCCGATGATGCGGTAATAGTAATACCAAGTCATGTGAAGATTGGTATTAGTATTTGACTGGTTATACGTGCTATTGATGATTGCCGCCCAGCCTGAGTAGCTGAGTTTCTGCATACCGTCGCCTGTGAACTCAGAGCAATAAGCATATACCGTCCCTTCGCCATTTTTTCCCTGAGAGCTAAAGTATTGCTTACACATCAGACGTCCGATACCATGGATAGCAAATTGAGCGCTCTCAGGAGATTCAAACAATTGGGTTTTGGAAGTATATTCCTCTGGCGAAGTCTCAAGATAATCTTCACCGCAAGACGCCATACAGAGGGCCATTGCAGCATATAATGAATATTTTAGAAATTTTTTCATCGTTTTCCCTTTTTTTAGAGATTGATATTAAGTCCGAAAGTATAGACACGGGCAGGAACAAGATAGTTGCTCTGACCTCCGGAGATTGACATCATTGGGTTCATGCCTTTGCGCGATCCCCAGATGTGTAAGTTTTCTGCTGAGAAACTCAACTGGACTCTTGATATGCTCCACTTCTTAGTGATTTTCGTAGGAATGGTATAAGTCAGGTTGATATTTTTAAAGCAAAGGTAATCACGGCTTGTCAACCAACGGTCGCCAGTGGTGTTATTATCACTCGATGTCAAATAGTTCACTTCTGGATTTATATTGCGGTTGATACGGTCGGGAGATGTCTCTGTCATTCCTTCAGGTACTCCATTCCAAGAATTCAGAATGTCCGCATGATAATTCTGTGGTTTTTCTCCCGGACTCATCAGATAATAATAGTTAGTGTCGTAGATTTTACCGCCAAGTGAGTAAGTAAACAGAGCTGACAATTGGAATCCCTTCCAACTCAAGTTACCGCTGAACGAACCATAGACATTCGGAAGTGAAGAACCTCTCCAATCCTTAGCTGCGTAGGTGGTCTGACCTACATAATATTTGCCATTTATCTCTTTATAATTTTCAAGTTCAGTAGAAATCAAGACCTTCTCTCCGTTTTCAAGCACAGGCGATCCATCTTCATTACATTCATAGCTTCCACCAATGATTGTGCCATCTTCTTTTATGATATGATAATCTACCAAGTTAGCATCGTAAAGAGACTGGCCATCAAGCATATCCACTCCAGCCCAATGGTAAGTATACCACTCGTAACGGCTCTTACCTTCTGAAATGAAACGTGTTCCATCAGCGATACCTCTTGGAGGCTGCATTGAAGGATCCGCAGCGAGCTTGGTCCAGATGTTGTTCTGAGCAGGGAGGGAAATTACTTTATTCTGAATCCAAGTCATATTGGCTCCAATATTAAACTTCCAATCTTTAGTCTTGATGATATCTATATCTGTAGCAATTTCTATGCCTCGGTTTGAGATCGTCCCAAGGTTTTTGGTAATAGTGGAAATTGGATCTGAAGTACTTGTAGGGCCGGCAGAAACTGGAGCATAAACATCAAAGATAAGGTCTTTGTTTCTCTTGTCGAAATATTCCAGAGTAAGATTCCATCGGTTGAACATACGGGCTTCAAGTGCAACACCCCATGACTCGGAAGTCTCCCACTTCAGATCTTCCGCTGCATTCTGTGAAAGATAATATGCTGGAAGTTGCGCATTGGTGTCGGCATAGAAGAGAGCATAATAGGCATAGTATCCTGAGCCCGCATCATTACCTACCTGGCCCCAGTCGGCACGAAGTTTACCATTGTTGAGCCATGAAGCCGCGCCTCTCATGAATTCTTCTTTTGAGAAAATCCAGTTTGCTCCGACACTGCCAAATGTACCCCAACGTGTATTCTTAGCAAAACGTGAAGTTCCATCACGACGAATAGAAGCCTCTAAATTGTATGTGTCTTTAAAATTCCACATCACTCGGCCTAAGTAGGATTCTGTACGATATTGATCCTTATAGCCATCTATGGTATTCATGATTGAGAAATTAGACAATGCATAAAGATTAGGGAAGGCTTCATTATCCTTTACTATATAAGTATAGTCTTCTCTAAAAGAATAATTCTCATGGCCAAGAAGAACTTGAATGTTATGATCGCCGTATGTCTTATTCCAGTTGATTTGCTGCTGCATTGTCCAGATTTTGCGCCTATCAATTTCCTTACTTAAAGATCCTCCACGGGCCTTTGAGTCGCCTATCTCTTTAGACCCATATTTAAACTTCTCGTAGTTATTGGTGTTGAGGTTACCTTTCAAAGAAACTACGAATCCGTATGGAAGTAGGAAATCTACGTATCCTATTGAATTCATAGTATTACGCGTCGTATTCGATCTGTTGAGAATTGACTCAAGAATTACATTTCGGTCAATATTCTGATTACGCGTAGTCACTTCCAAAAGGTTGCCCTCTGCATTATAAACTTCATAATTACCATCATCATAAATATGCTCACCTTCACTATTAAGCACCCATTGACCGGCAGTCACATCATAAGGCTTACCTGAATTATCATAATAGGTTGCATCTTCTATATAATGCTGATGCACTGGATATATAGGAGCAATATAGCGACAGAAATAGAATGCATTGTTGTAAGCGGTACTGCCATCCCCTACTCCATTTGAAGTGTTCTGATATTTCTGATGGCTGACATTGATGTTAAGACCGGCACGCAACCAGCTGACAGGATTAATATTAATAGACCCGCGTCCGGTGAGTCGATCGAAATTACTGTCTTTCATATACCCTTCTTCTCCCAGATAAGACACTGAGAAAGCATAGTCACTACGATTGGACGATCCAGCTCCATTAAGCACATATTCCTGGCGATAACCGTGGCGGGTAGCTTGGTCAAACCAATTCAAATCACCTGCAACCTCAGGAAGAATCTGAGAACCATTAACAAGATACCCATCCTGACCATATAGTTTGGTTGCATCGCGCTGTGTGTAATAATTTGCATACAGACGCTCGGGAAAAATATTTTTAGTAACATATTCATGAATAGTTTGCTTATCGCTTCTTTCAATTTCAGGATTATTTTGCAGATAAGCATTTGCCATGTTCATATATTCTACGTGCATGAATTGATTAGGATCAGTGCGGTCATAATCAGGAAGAGCTCTTTCATACCATCCTTGTGCTGTTCGGAAATTAAGAGTGAGCTTTTCACTCTTCGCTCTCTTGGTAGTGATAAGAATCACTCCGTTAGAAGCGCGGTTACCATAAAGGGCAGCTGAAGCCGCATCTTTAAGCACTGACATCGACTCAATATCATCGGGGTTCAAGTCAGTAATCTCACCACCAAAAGGCACACCGTCTACTACATAAAGGGGCTTGGTAGATCCATTTACAGTACCGATACCACGGATAAGGATCGTTGGGGACTCACCCGGAGATCCATAGTTAGCAGTGACTGTGATACCGGGTGAATATCCTTCCAAAGCGGCAGTCGCTGACGATACAGGTCGTTTAGCTATTTCTTCTGCATCAATTTGAGAAATTGCTCCTGTGATCGAAGATTTCTTTTGCGTACCGTATGCTACTACTACCAAATCATCAAGATTTTCAGTAGCACTCTGAAGCATTATAGTCATCTTATCTTTCAATGCAACTACCATAGGAGTGTATCCTACATAGCTAACCCTAATCTGCTTCACAGCAGGGGGAACAGTAATTGAGAAATTACCCTCGAGATCCGTCACTACTGCTTGAGAACTTCCCACAGCTGCAACTGTGGCGCCGACAAGAGGCTCGTCGTTGGCAGCATCCACTACGGTGCCATGATACGTGTTCGTCTGTGCCACGGCACCCAACGAACATGCCAACACTGCCATCAAAATTGAAAATAATTTTCTCATCGAATCAATGTTATTTAGTTAATATATTGTTTGACAATGGAATCTACAAAGTGCTCAATTACTAATTACATAGCAAGCATGTTTTCGAAATGCTTCATTTGTTAATTTTGGTTGCAAAATTATAAGAATATTTAAATAAATTTGAATAAATTATGTTAAAAAAGCTTAAATAATTAACGAATCTCCTATTTTAGATTGATTTTGACTATTCAATGAAACCTTTATGTTCTAAATAGTGACACTCTGAGATAGACCTAAATTATAGTGAAAACGTATTTAAGTATTATGGATAATATTGAAATAACTGAGACAAACGACCTAAAAAAATCATTGAATATTTGGCAGTTTCGGATTTTTGTATTAATTTTGCGGCATCTTTGGGAAAAGTATGTCTTGACTGTGCCTGCAAGTCCGCAAGGAAACTACATACACGACCATTGACTTACGCTCAAAGACAGAGATTTATTAACCATATTAACTAACTTTTTAATGAGCGAACTTAATGTTCAAACCCCGATCGAAGATTTCGATTGGGATGCCTACGAAAAAGGCACAACCGCTGGCGCAAAGAGCCGCGAGGAAATTGAGAAAACCTACGACGAGACTCTCAAGACAGCAAAAGACAACGAAGTTGTAAAAGGCACCGTAAAGTCAATCTCAAAGCGTGAAGTGCGCGTTGACATCGGCATGAAGAGCGATGCAATCATCCCCGTAAGCGAATTCCGCTACAACCCCGACCTTAAGGAAGGCGACGAAGTAGAGGTATTCATCGAGACTCTAGAAGACAAGAACGGTCAGCTTCGCCTCTCCCACAAGAAAGCCTGCCAGACCCGCAGCTGGGATCGCGTGAACCAGGCTCTCGAAAACGACGAAATCATCAAGGGCTATGTCAAGAGCCGCACTAAGGGCGGTATGATCGTCGACGTATTCGGCATCGAGGCATTCCTCCCCGGCAGCCAGATCGACGTTCGTCCTATCCGCGACTACGATGTATTCGTCGACAAGACAATGGAATTCAAGGTAGTCAAAATCAACCAGGAATACAAGAACGTGGTTGTAAGCCACAAGGCACTTATCGAAGCCGAACTCGAAGCTCAGAAGAAAGAGATCATCTCCAAGCTCGAAAAAGGACAGGTGCTCGAAGGCAAAGTCAAGAACATCACCAACTATGGCGTATTCATCGACCTCGGCGGTGTTGACGGCCTCGTTCATATCACAGACCTCAGCTGGGGCCGCGTAAGCGATCCTCACGAGGTAGTTAAGCTCGACCAGGACATCAAGGTCGTTATCCTCGACTTCGACGACGAGAAGAAGCGCATCGCACTCGGTCTCAAGCAACTCATGCCACACCCATGGGACAACCTCGACTCCAACCTCAAGGTTGGCGACCACATCAAGGGTAAAGTTGTCGTTATGGCTGACTATGGTGCATTCGTAGAAGTGCAGCCGGGCGTGGAAGGTCTTATCCACGTTAGCGAAATGAGCTGGAGCCAGCACCTCCGCAGCGCTCAGGACTTCCTCAAGGTAG
>CAZWJO010000106.1:0-10853 GCA_964634905.1 uncultured Sangeribacter sp. | reverse complement strand
CACTTGACATGATGGAAAACATTGCATTCGGTTTCATACGCAACGAGATAGACCGTATGAAGCACCGTCGCTCCGAAGTATCCGAAAAAAGACGCACAGCCGCCAATACCCGTTGGGGAAAAGAGCAGTCAGCATCAAAGCAAACGGATGCAATGGCAACTTCCAATGAGCTTCCGGATGCAAATGCATGCAAATGTATGCAACCGGATGCACCATATCATATAGAATCATCAGAATCAAAATCAGAATCAGGATCAAAACCAGAATCAGAGAATAAGTCGTCGTCGACGTCGTCGGGCGTGCGCGTAAGGGGGAATGCCGGGAAAGAACAGCCATACGATGACAGCCAGCTTCTGCCACGGTTCTTCGACATGTCCAATCAGGCAAAAATAGAAGCCCTTGCCATGAAGCACCATGTGCCAATTGGGACCCTCAAGACCATGGCAGAGGAAATCACTATGCAGTGGGCACTGACCGACAAGACCCACGACAGCTATCACGATGCGGCATCTCATCTCGTCTTCGCTCTCACCGACAAGATAGGGCGTGAACGGAAATCACACCTGCAGGCTATAGCTGCCGGTGGAGGACTGGAAAGAGAGGCCAAGGGTATGTTGGGAGTGGGCGAATACATTAACTCAGAAGGGCGTCGCACCTACAAGAGATCAGGAGGCTCAGTGTCGTGACAGGTGATGTATAGCTTGCCGAACGCCGTATGTCACATCCGGAGAATTGCGTCGTAAGCATTGGACCAATGATTTTTGGTTTGGACTAAATGGCATTTCGTGCGAACATATTTCCTCGGGTCGAGTCTATCAACCGGTGGAAACATCTACTGATCTTATTCATATACATCAAATAATTCCATTTTCAAGCTCAAGGAGTTTTTGCTTAGTCTCCAGACCCCCTCCGTAGCCGGTCAATTTATGGTCGCTGCCTATAACTCGATGGCAAGGTACGAGTATGGAAATCGGATTCGTTGCATTTGCAGATGCTACTGCTCTGACGGCTTTCGGATTGTCAATCCGTCGAGCTAATTCAGCGTAGGAGATAGTTGTCCCGTATGGGATTTTCATCAGCTCTGTCCACACTCTGCATTGGAAAGGAGTCCCCGAAAATATCAATGGAATAGAAAACTCCTTGCGTTTTCCTGCAAAGTATTCATTGAGTTGCTTTATGGTCTCGAGGATGACTTCTGAAGTTCCATCTTCATATTCAGCTTTAAGATGGTGGCATATACGGCGGTCAATAGAGTCTCGTCGCTTCTCAATATACCAGTCACACATACAGAGCTTATCTCCGTAGGAGCCAAGTATCATTTCTCCGACATGCGATTGATAGTGAGTGATTTTAATTGAATCCATTCGAATCAGCGCTCAATTAGGAGAATCTGACGCATTGAAGAGATAAGATAAGGATTTGATGCCAGCAAAGAATGATTCCTGTCTGTTCGTATTGATTCTACGATGACTCCGGCTTCAGATGCTATCAATTGTCCCGCTGCTACATCCCAACGGTTTAGATTCAGTTCCCAGTAAGCATCCAAAAATCCCGCAGCAGTGTAGCATAGGTCAAGTGCGGCAGATCCCATTCTACGGATCCCTCTGACGTGGAATGCCATACGGGAAATTTCAGCAAGGTTATTGTCGGTATTGTCGTTACGGTCGTATGGCATACCGGTTGCTACCACTGCCTTTGAAATTTCCGATTTGTCAGAGCAATGGATGGGATTACCATTCAGCCACGCTCCAGCTCCTTTTACGGCATAAAAGCATTCTCCGAGATATGGAGCGTATACCACGCCGACCACAGCTTCTTTATTGTGTTCCAATGCTATTGAAACGCAGAAAGGGGGGAGACCATTTGCAAAGTTTGTGGTTCCGTCAAGCGGATCGATCACCCATCGCCATTCCTTATCCTCATGGTCGCGACCCGATTCTTCAGAGATGATGCCATGTTCAGGAAAATGCTGACGGATATAGCTGAGGATTGCAGCCTCAGACTCTTTGTCGGCTATAGTGACCACGTCGCTGTCATTGAGCTTTGTAGTCTGCTCAAGATTCCGCTTGCGGAAATAGCTCAACTGAATATTTCCCGCCTCTTCAGCCATAGCTAAAGCCGATCCCAAAAGCGACTGATATTCTTCTGGAATATCGTGGGTGTATTGTGTCAAATTCATGTTTTTGCAGATATATTTGGCGATTTTTTTTCATTGTCATCCCATCCCTACTATATTAACGCTTCAACAAGCATTAATAGTGTCTCGCATTGAAAAAGCGAAATAAATATAATACACAAGCTGCATACATGAGTATTACTATTTACCTGTTCCAAAACGTGAAGTGTCAATTTCAGAATCATTTTTTGGTTTGAAGCCATTGAAGCGCCAGATGAATGTCAGTTTGAGATTGCGGGTCATATCACAAACTTTCATTTTGTAATCCTGACCGGCATGGTTGATTGTCATTGTCGGCGACCAACGGTTGAATATATCGTTTGCTTGCAGGTCAAGCTCGCAGCTACGTTTTTTGCCGAATTGCCATTTCACGCCCGAATCAACTTTCCACATTCCCGACAAATCGGCAATCCCCTGAATTGAAGATGATATAAGAGTGAAATCCACAGATAAAGACACAGGGCTATTCTGACTGAATTTTAATGAGTTGTTTAATTCTCCATAGAATATCCATTTCTTGTTGTCGAAACTGATGTCATGGAACCGGTCTGCTTTCTCCCGTTGGTTGAATATATTTGCAGTAGCAGCCGCATTCCATATATAGCTTACATTGAACGGCACATTAAGATTAATACCAACACTTCTCTTATAATTTGTATTGATGGTCTGATATATCAGACTTAACTCATTAGGTGACTGATAAGGCAGTTGTACGGTACCCTTATCTGCATACTGCACATAAAGTGTTGCTACATATTTCTGCTTGAATATATAACTAAATTGACCGGCATAGTTGAGATATGGCTGCAATGCCGGATTCCCCAACACTTTTGAATATGGATTGATATGTGATGTGCCGCTACGCAGTTCCCAATATGAGGGATAGACACGAATTGTTGAAAGATTCAGTTGGAGGATGCTTTTCGGTGTCTTGTAGTATGTGGCACCGAGTTGGGGAATGAAATTCCAGTTGTGCTGATAGTTGTTGTGATAATATTCTCCCTTTGCCGAAACGTTAAAGGATAGTCCCCAATCGAAAGAGCGTTGCAGTCCGATGTAAGCATCGGCAACGTCTTCCGATGTAGTGCCGGAGAAACCTTCTGATTCATCCGTCTTTTGCGAGCTGTTGTCCTCCGAACGCTGGTATTCCACTCCATAGTTGAGCTGACACTTGCCAAGCTGATGCTGCTGATCGAGATAGATATACCAGCGGTTGATGTCCTGCTTGTTCAATTCTCCAAGGAGGTAATCGCTTCCTTGAAAAAGAGTCTGGCTACGTTTCTCTCCATAATATGTATAATCTCCTCCGGCAGTCAAGCCAAATGGAGCCGTATATCTAAAGGCTATGTTATGGTAGTTTATCGGGCCATCGTAGGTATAGTTGTTGGTGAAACTGCCGAGTGTGCCGTCTGATAGGCTCCATCCCCTTACCGATGAGCTTATCTGTCCATTATAGGTAAAGCTCAATCTTTTATAAGTCGAAGCTGCGTAGATTGTATTATTCCAAATCTCCGATATGCGTCGCATATCATCTTCAATCATTGTCCGCTGTCCACCAAGCAGATGATTGGAATAAGTTTCTTCATGATTCCATGTCTTTGAACGTGACAGACCATAATTGAGGTCAAAAGTCCAGTCCTTCACAGCGTAAGTCGCGGCGACACCTCCTCCGTATGAGCCATAATGCGCTTGGTTGTATCCGGCACGGACTTGTCCCTGCAGACCGTCGAAAGGTGTCGGCGTTTTCAGCACCACGTTTATTACAGCACCATTGACGTGATATTTTGCAGGAGCAGTGTACATTACTTCTACTGTTTTCAATCGGTCAATTGGTGTTGTATAAAGTAGTTGATACAGATTCTGCAAAGGCATGTTAGTAAGTTCGCCATTGAGAATGATTGTAACGTCAGACGCCCCAGCAAGACCAATCATGCCATTGTTGTTGACTACTCCGGGAAGATAACCTAACGCCTCAAGAATGTTAGTGACAGGCTTGTCTTTTACAATATTAGGTAGATCTACGATCATAATACCGTCCTGTCCTTTGATTTTAGGTTTCTCTCCTTCGACTACGACCTCATTGAGTTCCTTGATTTCAATGCTATCTAAATTTTCACTCTGTGCATTCATCGTTATTATAGCAGAGAGCGCAATAAACATTATATAAATTCTTTTCATAACAGTTAAATTATCTTTATGGTGCAAAGTTATCATAAAAGTAGCCCGCTATCATTATGATCAACCTTATTTAGTCTTAACTTTTCCCTTATTTAGTCTTAAATCTGCGATATGCTGTTATGCAGAACGGAAGATTATTAGTAAATTTGCGTATGAAAAAGTTCAGAATCAAAAGTGCTATTTTAATATCCATGCTCATTGTCTTGCTTGGATATAATATTTTTTGCCTGACGACACTTTATGAAAGGGTATCGGAACAGACAAAGATTATTATCGGCCAGTCATTGAGAGACGCAGACTTGGATGAAATTTTGAACCGCCACAAACACTATCCGGCCCCAGACTCGATGATAACGTATAAAGGTAAAGCATTATCTCAGTCACGAAGCATTGAAGGAGACACGCTTATGATTTATGTAAGCGATGAGGATGACAAAGTAATAGAAGTTAGGAAGCAGCCCTTAGATCCTGGTACAAACTATTCCGATATTATGGTTGGTGAGATTGGCTATGGTGCGCATCAGACAATAGACCCGATTTACAAGTTACGAATAAACGATGTGGATAGTCTTTTCCGGTTGTCGCTTTCAAGGAAAGGGATTAAGCCTGATATAGCTGCAGTACTCAATATCGATGCGAAAGGTACTGTAAAGGACGGTGATATCAGCGTTAGGCAGAAGGAATCGCTTGACAGCGTGTCGGTATGCTACAATATACTTAGCGGAGATAGGTATGTGGCATATTACTCATCGCCGAATGGCTATGTGTTTAGGCAAATGCAGGGCATTGTGCTGTCCACAGCGGCCATTATAGTGATAATAGCCATATCATTTGTTTATCTATTCCGCACAGTCTCCCGGCTGCGCACCATCGAGGAGATGAAAGATGATTTTGTCAGCAACATGACCCATGAGCTGAAAACGCCCATTTCTATAGCGTACTCAGCCAACGATGCTTTGCTCAATTATGACACCTCTAATGACCCGGAGAAGAAGACTGCCTATCTCACAATAGCCATGAAGCAGTTGAAGCGCCTTGGCGAACTTGTGGAGAATATTCTCGCTATGAGTATGGAACGCCGGAAAACAATGACCTTAAAGTCTGAGAAACTTGATTTGGCACTTCTTGTTAATGAGATAGTGGAGGCTCAGAGAATGAGAGGTGATAAAGATATTGTCATTGAAGTGCAATCTGATGGTGATACCACTGTAACTGCTGACAAAACGCATCTCTCTAATGTGCTGAATAATTTGATTGATAACGCAATCAAATATTCAGGTGAATCCGTGGTCATCAACATTAAGATAAACCATGATAGCATAGAGATTGCGGATAATGGTATTGGCATACCCTCAAAGAGTCTGCCGTATATATTTGATAAGTTCTACCGTGTGCCACACGGAAACCGTCAAGATGTGCGCGGTTATGGAATAGGCCTGTATTACGTGAAGCATATTCTTGAAAAGATGGGCTGGAGTATATCGGTCAAAAGTCAAGAGGGTCAAGGATCGGTATTCACAATTAAATTCGACTGACATGAAAGCTAAGATTCTTTTCGTGGAGGACGAGCGCGACCTTTCGCTAATAGTCTGCGACACACTGCGCCAGCAGGGATATGATGTCGTGTCGGCATTTGACGGCATTGAAGCACTTGCCAAATATAAGACCGAGGGTGCCGACCTCATTGTAGCGGATGTTATGATGCCACGGCTCGACGGATTTGCAATGGCTAAGGAGATTCGGCGTATTTCCGCAAATGTGCCGATTATCTTCCTGACAGCCAAAAGCACTATTGACGATGTGGAGGAAGGGTTCGACATCGGTGCCAACGACTATCTCAAAAAGCCGTTTGAACTCCGGGAATTGCTTGTCCGGATTAAAGCTTTGTTACGAAACAAGGCTAATACTCTTGCTGAGAATGTGGTATATAGTATTGGTGGTTACAAATTCGATGCTACAAACCAACTGCTAATTTTCAATGAAAAGGAGACTGTCATATCCAATATAGAAGCTCGAATATTGGAAAAGTTAGCCTCAAACATTGGTCATACAGTCGATGCCTCTGAACTTATGATTGCTGTTTGGGGGCGCGATGAAGTCAGCAACCGGAACTCACTCCACGGTTATATCCACAAACTCCGCTGCGCTTTTAGCTATGACCACAACATCAGCATCATCAATCAGCGTGGCTTCGGCTACATGTTGTCAATCCGTTAATATGATGCGCATTGGACTAAGGTTGGTTATGATTATCACAATATTGTTTGCCAGTATTATAACTGTCAATGGACAAACACATCATATCGTCGTGGCCGATTCTCTGACACGATCCCCATTGTCAAATGCATCAATCTTCAATCATAAAGGCAATTTTATTGGGACAAGCAATAGAAACGGCAGTGTCACCTGCACTTCAATTTCCGATTTTCCCATAACAATCCGTTATATGGGTTATAATGAAAGGACTATACCCTATGAAAGTGCTGACTCAGTCTTTTTAATTGAGAATATTTCCGAACTGCCTGAGGTTGTTGTGGAGGCAAGGCAAAAGAATATACTGCATATATTGGCTTATGTCAGGGAATATTCATCACTTTCGAGTTATACAGACACCATCACTATGTTCCGTGAGAAAATGGTTGATTTTATGCTGCCAACTGAGAAAAAAACGAAATTCAAAGGATGGCGTTATCCACGAAGTCTGAATACTCGTTCATACTATCGGTATACAAATTCCCATGGACTTGATAGTGTCAGCGACCGTTGTAATCATCACTTTTCTTGGTCCGACTGGATTGGCATGATTCCAACCACACCTATCCAGACAAAAATGACCGATATCGAAAATGGGGTTGATACCATAAATGGCAAATACGGTCCTACTGAAATTTGGATGAGAAATGGATCCCGGTTTTCCCTGGACATTAATGTATTGGCCGACACAACCAGTCGTAAATGGGTACCGAACATTTCATATTTTTTCAGCAAAGAAGATACTGACTTTGAGAAATTTTGTCTCAAAATTAACTATGACAACGTTTTTGGGAATGAAATTTCTCCTCTTGATATTACCGGATATTCATTCAACATAGAGTCAAGAGGAAGAGGACGTGGAATGTTTCAGTTCAATAGATATGACCAACCGTTTTTTGTAACCACTTATGCGGAAGTTTACATTCTCGATAAGGAATTTATCACAGTGAAAGAAGCCAAGAAATGGGACAATCTTAAATTTTCAACTGATGGATTGGAAATTTTTGAACCAGAGGAAGCTCCTGATTTAGATTCTGCCACACTGGCTTTAATAGAACGTGTCAATAATATTGACGCTGACCAAGTAAGATTAAGCATCAAGCCGGATAGTCTGATGAGCCGAAATGTAAGACGCGGAAATTTCAGTATCGGACATCGTGCGTTCACATTATTGAAGCAACTTACTGGGGTTACTTATTACAAATCCCACAAAAATTTCAAACACCAATGGATTAAATTTCGTGAAAATCGTAAGAATCGTAATAATGACAAGTAAATATCATTGAAAAATTTGATTGAATCATTTTACTCAACTTTCGCAAGCTCTATAATCTCACGAAAAGGCGCATCTCATCGCCCGGAGAACACAGAGAAATAGCGCAGTCCCTGAACTAAGGATTTGTATATCAATTTGAAAGAACTAACTATATAGGAACTTCAAAAAATTTGATTTGTGAGTTTCAATAAAAATTCCTATCTTTGTAAATTCTAATGACATCAGTAAATAATGACGTATGAGGCTTAAGTTACATAACATTCTTAAAATTGAGAATGCCGATATTGAAAAAGGTATTGAAAAGGATGTCAAATATTATATGGCAGAAGATTCTGATGAGACTAAGCTTTCAACCTTAAAAGAAGTGACAAACGATCTAAACCGTGTTTTCACGCGTTTGGCTGCTCCATTACGAGAGATTATGAACGTTGATGCCGTTAGAAATAGTATGAAATGACTCCATTTGAGATTTATAATCAGGTATACACATTTTCAGATGTACCCACAACAGATTTAGCAGCTTTAGCTGGTATTTCATCAGACTTAAGGGAACTTTGTAATTCATTATCGCAAGGAGTAATGGATGGTATTACAGCAGTAGAAACAAGATATTGGGAATGCAGAAACTTTGATAAGGAATTGTCAGTTTTATAGCAGATCCCTAGATAAAATCACAAGCTATTAGATATACTATATATAGTATAATATGGATGTTTATTCATAGCATTTGCCATAGCTACTCGGCATACCTGAGATTGATCCATATTGGAAATTCATAAGATATTATCAATCTCCTGCTGCAATAAATCAAGGAAGCGGGCGGCGTGAGCGCCATCCATTTGGGTGTGATGGAATTGGAATGATACAGTGAGCGTTGTTTTGAATAGTCCTTTCTTGTATTTGCACCATATCAGGAATGGGTTGTTGAATATGCCGCTATACATTCCGACTGCTCCGTCTATATCATATTGGGCGAGGGCTGATGTACCGATTACCATGCTGTCTGTCAGGTCATGGTTCTCGCAACTTTCAGCGACTCCTCTCGTTAGGCGGAGATAATCTGAATTGAAGGTAGCCAAATCGTCTGAGAAAGGGACATCACATGAACTGACTTCTCCTTGACTATTTGCTACAATGGTATTGACTGCGAGGGTGTCATACTCAATGAGTTTGCCATCTACTGGAAGTATAAAAAATTCCTTTACCTTTGATGCGGCTCGTCCGATACACCAACACATGAGCATGTTGAATTTAAGTCCACGACGACGGCTGACTTTCAATAATCGGGTTACATCAAGCGTCTTGAAAAACGTCACCATGGGCATGGGAGCTTTCATCCACATCTCAAAGGCGTATGCCCTCGTTGTTTCCTTGGGGTTTACTTCTTTCATTTTTGGGAACTAATATATGAATTAATAATCAAGTAATCGACCGAAGTCATGCCAGTTGCCAATCTTCCACAGCATCAATATGCCACAGGTCATCTGCAGACGGAGTCTTCCCCCTTTTTACTGCTACACAGCACTCCTTTTCTGAGTCACAATGCTCAGTAAGCCACTGTCTAAATTCACCACGACTACGTATGTCAAGAATATTTTTCATGATTTGTAGTTTCGTTTTATTTCATCAATGGATTTACCGCCAATGCCGAAATTCTCATCTGGTAATTCCTTGATAGTTACTGTGAAGAACTGTTCCGGGATGTTGGTTGTCTCGGAAGCAGTAGTGGTCAGCCGCTCAATCAACTCCTTCTTCTGTTCAGCGGTCAGTCTGCCGCTTTCAATCGATATGTAAGGCATAATTACATTTTCTTTTGTCGATTTATCATGATCTGTTCAAAATTATCCTGTCCCCATTTAATTAAAGCTTTTACATGTGGCAATAGCGTCTTTCCAAAGTCTGTGACTGAGTATTCGACATGCGGTGGCACATCCGGGTAAAGCTGACGCTCGATAATGCCATCGTTAGTGAGCTGTTTCAACACCTGCGACAGCACTTTTTCGGACACAGACGGGATATTGCGGTACAGTTCATTAAAGCGTACCGGCTCGTTCTCGGAAATCTTCACGAGAACGACCAACGCCCATTTGTTTCCGATCCATTCAAGCATCGGGGCAGCCTTACAATATCCGTAGTCTAATTTTTTTGCCATATACAGGAACGCATAATTTATTGAAATTAAGCAAAACAAACTTTTTGGTAAGGGTCAAACCTTTCGGTAAGTTATTGCTTAGTCTCTAATTATCGCCTAATTTTGCGTACAAAATTACAAAAAATAATTGAGATATGACATATCCAAAGTTACATTTTACCGGACAGATATGGCGTCCTCCATACGAGGCAAATTCACAGCTTCTACAAGTGACATCAGGTTGCACATGGCATAAGTGCAAATTCTGTAGCCTTTATCACGGAACGCCATTCCGTATGTCACCTTTATCAGAAGTTGAGGCTGACTTGAAAGTGATTCATGAGTGGCAACCTCGCGCCAAACTCACATTTCAACTAAATTAGGAAAGAACCAATTTATCTGGGAAAAAGAGTCAGGAGGGTAGTAAATGGCGGAATACTATTTCTGATATTTTTGAAATCAGATCCTCCGTCTGCTCCATGTCATATCCGGAATTCTCGATGAAAACGGCTATTGAATAGTGTCTGCCATTGGGTAGATGCACGTATCCTACGTCATTCACTGCTACCGTGTCTTTACTGTCAATTATCACTGCAATCCCGATATTGGCATCCTTGTTTTCGGCGAATTCATTCAGTTCTCTTTGTAAATCCTGTGCCAAACTGCTCCGCTGACATGAAATATCCAACATGGTTAAAAGAAATATAGCGCACCAAGTTACTGCTCCTTTCGTCATTGAGAAGAGTATTTCGTCAAATTTTCTTTCTATTAGTCGTTTAAAATGTCTATCCACATAAGCCCATATCATCGGATCTTGAAGAACCGTTCGAGCTACTTTG
>CAZWJO010000105.1:9624-10878 GCA_964634905.1 uncultured Sangeribacter sp. | reverse complement strand
TATGAATTATGCATTATGAATTATGCATTATCCTATGAGGGATTCTATCAGCATGAACACGAAAAATGCCATGAAGAGCGACAACAGTCCCCAAAACCATATCGGACTCTGCGGAATCCTCCTCATCGCAAAGAAATTGGATATCTGGACCGACACGGCAAAACAAAACGACGATGCGTAAGCTTCAAAGTTATCGAAATCCGCTATCATAAGCAGTCCGCAAGAGAAGCCCAAAAGATTTATCATATTGTTGAATGTGCGCACCCTCATATTGCCTGCATAGATGAGCATAGCATTATTTAGCATCATCATCAGCCCTACCAAAGCGAGAGTACAGAGCGATATGAAGACCATCAAGAGGTAGTTGCCATCGGCTGTTGGAAGAGTCTCTAAGAAATGGGGTAGCCTGAAATCGGAAAATGATATCAGTCCGAATCCTAACCCAACCCAATACGGCGCCACCAATCCCATCAGATATGCTACAATCTCCTTCAATCGAAGCACCTTTATCATTATCGCCATAATAGGATATACCAAAATCAGAGGCAAAAATGAATATTGCACCATCGATCCCACTGAGAGATATGTAGCTACGGCAAACATCGAAGTTGTCGCATTCTCCGCATTATATGCCTTCATCATTATGTCAAGGCATATCAAATTGGCAAGGAGCATCACCACCGGCGCTCCCAAATATGAAGTGTTGACAGGATTCGAAGCCAATATAACTGCCATTGCTGTAGGCAATACGGCTTCAGTGCTTCTGACAAAAGAGTGCTTTTTATTGAATAGGAATGCCAGCAAGACTGACAAAGCTATTAGCAAAGTATTTATGCCACATTCAATGAGATGAGGCAATGGATTAGCTGGCAGAGCGAAGCATAAACCGAATTCTAAAGCCGGACTCAGTGACGGCATCAAAAAGGCTGTGGCAGCGATCATTATGATCGCTGCTACAGCTCCTACTATCATCGAGCCGGGACCGGCCGTAAAATAATTGTCTGTCTCCTGTTCGGGCACTACCGGCTGCATCACTCGTCGTCGTCCTGATTGAATGAATTCTTGAAATTCTTTCTCGACCTCATCTTTCCGGGTGCACGCATTTCTGTGTAATTGGTAAGTTTTGGACCCTTATTGGAAATTTGTCGAGCTTCTATATTGTAGCCATTGTCGTTATTGCGGCGAGGCTTGTCATCATTGAATCGCGGTTTGCGGTCGCCGTTGTCGTTGAAGCGGCGAGGCTTGTCATCATTG
>CAZWJO010000105.1:0-9524 GCA_964634905.1 uncultured Sangeribacter sp. | reverse complement strand
GAATCGCGGTTTGCGGTCGCCGTTGTCGTTGAAGCGGCGAGGCTTGTCATCATTGAATCGCGGTTTGCGGTCGCCGTTGTCGTTGAAGCGGCGAGGCTTGTCATCATTGGAGCGAGGCTTGCGGTCGCCATTGTCGTTGAAGCGGCGAGGCTTGTCATCATTGGAGCGAGGCTTGCGGTCGCCATTGTCGTTGAAGCGGCGAGGCTTATCCTCATTGAAGCGCGGTTTGCGCTCCTCATTGTCATATCTGCGAGGCTTATCCTCATTGTAGCGAGGCTTACGCTCGTCACTGTCATACCTACGCGGCTTCTCTTCCTGGAAGTGTGGTAATGGTTCGTCATTGTCATAACGTTGAGGTTTGTCGTCGATACGACGTTTCTGACGGTCACCCTTGCTTGTGTCTTTTTTGCGGCTCTTGCCGTCGTAGCGCTTGGCATCGTCTTCCCATTCTCGGTCGGTCATGCGCCGCACTTTCGGACTGTCCGTCTTTCCGGAAGCATGCTTCACCACCCCACCATCAGCTCGGAAGTCATTATACCCGCCGCTGAACATCACATATTCATTGAGAGTACACTCAAGCCCACCATTGAGCAATGGATACTTCACCGATGGCTTCAGTCCTATATCTTGCATAAAGCCTTCTGCAAGTCCAATAATCCATGCCTCCCAGCCTTCGAAGTTCTTTTTAAGGCAAGTACCGATGGTCCGGTAAAGAGCTTGAGCAGTCATGTTAGCGGGATTGATTCGCTGTCCGTATGGAGGATTCATCACCAGTACCCCTTCAGGAGCATTGTCGGTCCAATCCTCGATGCTTCGGCAGCTGATCTCTACCATATTCTCCACCTTTGCACTCTTTACGTTGCGTCGCGCTATCTTGACAGCCTCGGGATCGATGTCGCCTCCATATATCTTGTAGGCGAATTCACGCTCTGCGCTGTCATCGTTGTATATTTCTTCAAAAAGTTCTTCGTCGAAATCTTCCCATGTCTCGAAAGCGAATTTCTCACGGTAGATTCCCGGATTGATGTTTGCCGCTATAAGAGCAGCTTCCACCAAGAAGGTACCTGATCCACACATCGGGTCGGCGAAGTCGCAGTCTCCCTTCCAGCCCGAAAGCATAATAATGCCTGCTGCAAGCACTTCATTGATAGGAGCTTCTGTATTATTCACCTTGTATCCGCGCTTTGACAGTGGCTCACCGCTTGAATCAAGGGAGATTGTCACACGATTTTCAGAAATATGCACATTGAGCTGAATATCGGCTCCTTGAAGGCGTATTGACGGACGCTTCCCACAAATGTCGTTGAAATGGTCTACAATTCCATCCTTGACGCGGTAGGTGACGAATTTGGAGTGTGTAAAGTCGGCACTCGACACTGTGGAGTCGATCGAGAAAGTGGAGTCTGGGGTCATATATTTCTCCCACTCTATTTCGCGCACCGCATCATAGAGCTCATCTGGATTCGAGGCCGTGAATTTCACGATCGGTTTCAATATCCGCAGTGCGGTACGGCAGCAGATATTAGCTTTGTACATTGTGGCAAGGTCGCCTTCAAACTGCACCATACGGTTGCCGACTTCAACATTTTCGGCACCCAGGTCGATTAGCTCGTCGCGAAGTACTTCCTCCAGTCCTTGGAAAGTCTTTGCCACCATCTGAAATTTCTCAAGATTCTCAGGTGTCTGTGTGGATTGAGAATTCATTTTAGATATTAAAAACTTATGACGTTATTGTTTGTATTTTCTTCGTCGTCTTTGCCCGATGGCTTAGAAGGATGAGAATTGGAATAAGACGGTGTCGTTGGCTTATTCTCTTTTCTTTCAGCGGTCTTCTTAAGCTCATCAAGATATTTGGGATCTCTGCTGAAGGTTGGGATTCGTTCAAATAGAGCCACTGCCTCATGGTCGTCGTATTGCGACGGGTCAAGCACCGCATATTTGGCTCTGTTGGCATCCTGTATCTGCTGCTTCAGCTTGTCGGCCCCATACATTTCTGCTATCTGGCGGTCTACTTCCTTTTCTTGCGCCACTTTTGCTTCATGGTCGTGGGTAGGATCGCCAAAGAGCACGACATTTTCCTCTTCAGCAGGTCCATGTCCGGGCTCACCCACCTTCTTTTCAATAAGTGTTAGATCGAATCCGGATGCAAGAATCGTTACCTTCAGTTTATCGCCAAGTTCAGGATTGTCGGCGATGCCCCACTTCACATCAATTGTATCAGGAAGTTTCGATGTGAAAGCGTAGATTTCGGTCATTTCCTGTGCTGTTATAGGGCGGTCGCTATTTCGGTTGCAAGCGAATTTAAGGAGCAATCTTTGCGAGGTGTTGACGTCGTGCTTCTTCATCAAAGGAGAATGAAGGGCATTGCGGATAGCGCTCGTGATGCGATGGTCGCCATCGCCGTAAGCTGTGGCAATGATTGCGGTCTTGGAGTCGCGAAGTGTTGTCTTGACGTCTTCAAAGTCCACATTGATATAGCACTCTTCGCTGATGATTTCAGAGATAGACCTCGCTGCATTGGCGAGCGTGTCGTCTGCTTTTTCAAAAGCATTGAAGAAGTTGAGGTCAGGGTAGATCTCAATGAGTTGCTCGTTGTTGATTACCAGCAGAGCATCTACAAACTTTTGCATCTCTTTGGCCCCGTCGATTGCCTTCATGATTTTTTTCTTCCCTTCAAATAGGAAAGGAATAGTCACGATGCCGATAGTGAGCTTGTTCTCCTCCTTCGCTATCTTTGCCACTATAGGGGCAGCTCCGGTTCCGGTGCCCCCTCCCATACCGGCGGTAATGAATACCATTTCAGTATTCTTGTCGAAAAGGGCGCGAATGTCTTCCGAGGAGGCTTCGGCACACTGTCGTCCGGTCCCCGGGTCATTACCGGCTCCTCGGCCGCGGGTGACGTCCCAGCCGAGTATGAGCTGATTTGGCACCGGCGACATCTTCAGAGCCTGCTCATCTGTATTGCATACCACGAAGTTTACGTTGGGAATATTTTGCCGATACATATAGTTGACGGCATTGTCTCCTCCTCCTCCGACACCTATTACCTTTATAATGGCGGATGTGGCGTCGTCAAGAAATTCCGTAGTGTTTGATATGTCGTTAAGATAATCTTCCATATTATTCAAATTTGAGGTAGTAGAGGAATTTGGTTTTATGTGAGTTCATCCCCTTCGTCGTCTTCGCCTATTGGCGTGAATATTTTCCCGAGAGTGTTTCCAAGGCGTCCGAAGAATCCCGGCTTGTCTGGCTTCGGTTTCTTTCCGGGCTTCGAGGTTTCGGTTACGACCTCTTCTTCCGGTTTTTCCGGTTCGGGAGGTGGCGGAAGCTGAAGGCAATCATCATCCGATTTCTTGGAGGCCGCATGCATGATGGCAGCCAGTTCTAAACTCTCCATTCCCTGACCATTGATATCAGTCATCCTAATATAATGAGGCAATGTCGCCATCCTTACTTTCAGACCAGTGAACTTACCGATAAGGTCCATCATCCCGTTGAGTCTGGCTCCTCCTCCGCAAAGCACGATCCCTTCCGGAATGTCTTTTTCAGAGAGTCCGGCATATTTTATCTGCTCCACTATGTTGGCTACTATTTCTTCTGATCTTGCCACAACATAATTGCTTATGTCCGATTGTTTATGGTTGCCTACCTTGACTTGCGAGGGAACTGTGGGCGCAATTGCGTTGCCGAAATTTATTTTGAATTCTTCAGCCTTATCCTCGAGCTCATTAAGTTCCATAAGGTCGAGGGTAATATTTCTTCCTCCGAATGGAAGGGTTGCGAAATAAACAAGGTTTCCTCTTGTATATATTGTGACTGTGGTGGTTTCAGCCCCTATGTCAACAAGCATGCATCCGAGCTTCTTTTCGTGCTCGTTAAGTGCAATTTCACCTGTGGCCAACGGGGTGATGACAATTCCTTTGATATCCAAATCAAGACGCTCCTTGACTACTCTCTTGATATTGCTCTGGATGATCGGACGCGCCACTATGAGATCGTAGATAGCTGATATATGGTTGCCCATCCTCCCTTTAGGGCGGTGTGTCTCATCCTTTCCTACTGTAAATATTCGTGGAATTGCATCCACTATCTCCAACGATCTGTCGAGATCAGCTTCCATAGCGTTTCTTTTCAGGCGCTCAAGAATGGCTTCTGTGATATCTGTGTCGTCAGGAAGGTTGAGAGCTACATCTTTTCTGATACTTCTCAGTGAACGTCCTGAGATTCCGACATAAACTCCCGTGATTTCACGCGGAGCCATCCTGCGTTCAAGCCTTTCAAGCACGTATGAGATGTTGTTGTAGGTCTCCTCAATATTTTGTATCTGTCCATATCTTACAGAATCGATGCTTTTCTCTTGCTCTATGGCAAGGATTTCCAGCTGTCCGCTTTTGCCGACAGCTCCTACAGCTCCGATTACTTTCGAACTGCTTATTTCGAGTGCTGCTATATATCTGTCTGTAGCCATTCTTTTTTCTTAGCCGTTATCTCCTTCGGAATTCTGTGTGTTAATATTTGCCACTTCTGGAAGAGTGGCTTCTTCAAGGTCAATACCATCATCTTCAAGGGCTCCATGGCTCGATATCATTTTGTTGCGCCGTGAGGCTACAATTTGGTTCTTGAATTTGACGGAAATGGTGTCGTATGTATTCCAGCCTTTTGCTGGCATTACATTGTGGTAGGCTGCCATTATGGCAACTCTTTTTTCATCAAGACGAGTGGAGTCTCCGAAATTTATGACGTGTCCCTGAAGTCTTGGTATCAGGATCAAGTCGTTGGGTCCATCAATCTTGTAGGCTGCTATCATCCGGCTGAGCTCCGGATGCGATCCCAGATATCGTATCACTGTAAGTGCTGCCGATATGCTATTTTCATACTTATGGGGAGCGATCAAAACAGGGACATCTATGAAAAACTCTGCGTCTGCCTTGATTCTCTTGCCATAACGGTTGATGTAGAAGCTTGGACCATTGTCTGTGAATACTCTCACCTCCGCCTTGATAGGGGATATGGTGATTCGAAGCCTACTGTCTGGATTAAAGGAGCATTCCACCCATTCAAAGTTGGAGAATTTTCTCAAGTAGTCTTCGAGTCCCTTTAAGTCGATGTTTTCTAAAGCCTCCCCCTTTAATTTGTGGCTGTATTTGGCAAGTTGGGAATTGACTCCCTGTCTCATTACGCTATCTGGAAGCGTATTTCCGACTATACGTAGATCGATACCTGTGCAGATGCGCTTCCCATTCTCTTCGTGAACGAATGCAAAGGCAAATGCCACATATCCCAGTAGCACCAGCAACAAGACGATTTTAAATGTTGTCTTCCACATATTTCTCTAATCCTCTATCCCTTTTTTAGAATGTATATATAACAATATGCATATCAATCATTTGCAATGATGATACGGCAGATTTCAGGCAGCAAGACGTTGAGATCTGCTGCTCCGAGTGTCATAAGGACTTCAAAATTACTACTTTTTATTAAATTAAGCAAATTTTTTCGTTCACAAAATGCTTTATTTTTGCATTTGACATCTTTCAAGACCATTTCTGAGTCTACTCCAGGTATCGGTTTTTCCCTTGCCGGATAGATTTCAGTCATGATCAGGCGATCTGCTGCAGAAAGCGCTTCTGCGAATTCAGGTGCGAAATCGCGTGTGCGTGTATAAAGGTGGGGTTGGAATATGACAGTTACCTCTTTCCCGGGATATAGCTTCTTGACAGATTCGATTGAAGCTTTCACTTCCGCAGGAGAGTGTCCATAGTCGTCGATGACGACGGTTTTGCTTTCTGTCACTCCATCCAACCATATCTGGAAGCGGCGCTCAGCCCCCTTGAAAGTCTCGAGTCCTTTTTTGATTTCTTCCGTAGTGGCTCCTGCATGCCACGCTGCGGCTGCGGCTGCCACAGAGTTGTCGATATTGATTTCTACAGGCACCCCGAGACTCACATCAAATATCTCTACCTCGGGTCCATGAATGTCTATTGTAAGAGTACCAATACCCCATCTTACATTGTCAGCATACCAGTCTCCTCTCATTCCTTGATGCCCACTATATGTCTCAAGCGTGACATCTTTTCCGATGCGGGGTATGAGCTTCAACCCTGTGTGCATGATTAGGCAGCCTCCCGGACGTATAAGGGAGGTAAAGTGTGCGAAGCCTTCAAGGTAACCTGCTTCGTCGCCATATATGTCAAGATGATCAGGATCAGTAGAGGTCACGACTGCGAGCCAAGGGTGAAGCTGATGGAAAGAGCGGTCATATTCATCAGCCTCAATCACGGAATATTGGCTCCCTCGGGATATCATCAGGTTGCTTCCAGTATTGCGCAATATTCCTCCGAGGAATGCATTGCACCCCCCTTTGGTTTGCTCCAAAATCCATGCAGTCATTGATGATGTTGTAGTCTTTCCGTGAGATCCCGCTATGCAAATGCCATCGGTGTCAGCTGTGATTAATCCTAAAACAGCGGCGCGTTTCACTGGAGTGAATCCCATATTGCGGAATTCAGTAAGTATCCGGTTGTCGTCTCCCACTGCAGGAGTATACACTACGAGAGTTTCATCCATATTTTTCATATCTTCTGGAATGAGCTCAGGATCGTCTTCAAATACTATCTCCGCTCCCTCCTCTCTCAATGCATCGGTGAGTTGTGTCGACGTGCGGTCATAGCCGGCTATACGGCATCCCTTCGAAAGGAAATACCTCACAAGATTTGCCATGCCGATTCCTCCGGCCCCTATGAAATATATATTTTTAGGCGGTTTCATTTTTTTCTAATGCATAATTCATAATGCATAATTGTTTGTCTCGGACATTCAATTGAATGTGCCCTCATGATAGAGGGAGATTAATATATTTATTACTTAATGCATAATTACAGTCAATTCATAATTCACAATTGTTTTCCTACATATTATTGCGTAGCCAATTATGAATTATGCATTATGCATTTTGAATTATTTTCACGATTTCATCCACTATCTTTTCATCAGAATCCGGAAGGGCGAGTTTCTTAATTTCCACGCTCATCTCTTCCAAACGTTTTTTGTCGCGGATTATGCTTATGATTTCATCTACCAGTTTCTCGCGAGCTTCGGAATCTTTGACAAGGATTGCCGCACCCTTGTCGGAGAGCGCCCGGGCATTTTTTGTCTGATGATCTTCTGCTACATTCGGACTCGGCACAAGGATACAAGGTTTCCCAAGGAGTTCAAGCTCGCTGATGGAGCCAGCTCCGGCTCTCGACACCACAAGGTCGGCGGCGGCGTATGCAGCGGCCATATCGGATATGAATTTTGTGACGACTATACCCTTGAGATTTTTTACCGCATTTGTGCCACGGTCGCCGAAATTCTTTCCCGTTTGCCATATCACCTGTATTCCTTCGTCATAGAGTCTCCGAATGCCAGCTTCCATGCTCTCATTCAGTGTAAGGGCTCCGAGGCTGCCTCCCACAACCAATACAGTCGGTCGGAGGGGGTTAAGACCGAATCTTTCGCGTGCTTTTTCTGGAGAAATAGCCACGGAAAGAAAGTCCTTACGTATAGGATTGCCTGTAAGCACGATCTTATCCGCAGGGAAAAATCTTTCGAGGTCGGGATACGCCACGCATATTTTTTTTGCTTTTTTTGCAAGCAGCTTGTTGGTCACTCCGGCATAAGAGTTCTGTTCCTGTAGCAAAGTAGGCACTCCTGCCCTTTGCGCAGCCTTCAGGGTAGGTCCGGAGCAGTAGCCTCCTACTCCAATGGCTATGTCGGGCTTGAAATCAGCCACTATCTTTCTTGCCATGGCTATAGAACGGCGAAGTTTCAGTAGCACCCCGATATTTTTCAGGAGATTCTTTCGGTCGAAGCCTGCCACGGGAAGTCCCTTTATCTCATATCCGGCTGCAGGGACTCTTTCCATCTCCATTCTGTTGTCGGCTCCTACAAATAGTATCTCGGCATTAAGGCGAGCTTTGAGTGCGTTGGCGATGCTGAGGGCGGGAAATATGTGCCCCCCGGTGCCTCCTCCGCTTATCAGGATTCTATATTTATCTTTTTTCATTTGTGCTTGATCTTATTAACCTCGTTAACCTTATTAACCTTCAATTCTCGCTTGCAAAAATTGAGTTAGTTATCTGCTGATGCATTGATGGCATTCATATCGTCGCCAAGATGGCGTGCCTCGTCGTTGGCTTTCTCCGACTTCCCTTCCTTCTGGCGGGTTGCATAGCGTGAGACAGAGAGCATAATCCCTATGGCAGCACTCATTACTAAAACGGATGTTCCACCCTTTGATATCAGAGGCAGTGGCTGTCCCGACACAGGGAAGAGTCCGGTGACGATGGCCATGTGCACCAACGCTTGGAACACAATGAGAATAGCGCATCCGAGTATAAGAAAGGCTGGCAAAGCACGGGTGACATTATATGCCACATAACCCGCTCGTGCGAGGAGCAAAAGATAGAGCAACATCAGGAAGAGTCCCCCGATAAGCCCACTTTCCTCAATCACTATACTATAAATATAGTCGGAAAAAGCGAGTGGAAGGCGCACACTCTCGCGGGAATTACCGATTCCTTTGCCGAATACCCCTCCGCGAGCCTGTGCCAATTTTGCCATTATTACTTGGCGGTTGATGTCGTTAAGCTCATCCTCCGGATGCACGCCACGGATATGGCGCGTGATGCGGTTGATCTGTGTCTGTGATCCCAATGAGTGGTCGCCGCCGGTGTCTGGCATCACTTGTTCGGTCTGCCCCACTTTGTCAAACTCCGACGATTTATTCATTACCTTTGTGAATAAATAGAACAATCCAAAGAGCACAGCATAAATGCCGATCACTATCAATATTTTTCTCAGTGGTATGCCGCAGATGAGGAACATTGACACGCTTACAACCATCACCAGCAGCGTGTTGGTCAATCCGTTGAGTGCCAACAGTCCACCGAAAGCCGCAACTATTATGGCGGAATAGACAATGCCGGAAGTCTTGACATCATGTCGCTTCTGGCTTTTGGCAAGGATTGTTGCCAACCATATTATCACCGTAAGTTTTACTATCTCCGGGGGCTGCACAGTGAACGGGCCGAGCATAAATGCACGCTGCGCACCATTGATTTCCACACCCATAAAGGTGGAGTAGGCGAGGGCTAACCACGATAATACGCCGATCACTCCGGCAAAGCGTGTGATATAGCCATAGTGCATTCGCTGGATCAGATAAAGAAGCACAAAACCTATACCAAGAAACATTCCATGGCGAATAAGGGGAGCATAGACATTCGTACTCACTACTTCTGCAGCCGATGCGCTATAGAGTTCGATGATGGAGATGACCACCAAAAGAATATAGATACCCCATATATACGGATCGCTTTTGAGCGCAGTGACTACGTCTTCGCTCCTTTTTTTTGTTTTCTTTTTGCTTTTTGCTTGGCGTTCGATAGGCTTTCCATCTAAAGATTCGCGGATAAAGATTCCGTCTATTTCAGTTTGAGTGGCCATGTTGATTGTTTTTGTTGTCGGGTTGTCGGGTTGTC
>CAZWJO010000104.1:0-10892 GCA_964634905.1 uncultured Sangeribacter sp. | reverse complement strand
TAATGCCCTTAAAGTCCTTAGTGCCCCTAATGCCCTTAAAGCCCTTAAAGTCCTTAATGCCCTTAATGCCCTTAATGCCCTTAAAGCCCTAAATCACTTCCCAATAAGTTCAACTTCAACATATTCCGTATCAGTTGGAAACCACCTGTCAAGCTGCTCATCAGCCATAATTTCCATTTCCGGAGTGATATACTTCGACATTTTCTGCACAAGAATTGCCAACGAAGCCACCTCGTCAAGCCATCCAATGATAGGAAGCCGCTTAGCATCAAGGATATCGATCGGCAGAATCAGATAGGCCAACGATCCGAAGATCGCCCACTTATCCCCACGCGGAGTATTCTTGCTCCTCATCACATACCACATCAGCAACACCGGCCTTGCGGCAGCTCTTCCAGCCTTACGGCTCCACGTGCAAATGCTCGTCCAAAGAGCCTCATAATCCAATTTAAAAATTCCCATAATCCTAAAAATTTATTGTTACACTTATTTGGAGTCAATTCCGATAGAAATTCTATCTTCAGCCCCTCCAAATTCACAATGCAAAATTACAAAAATCCCCCCATAACCTCCAAATCCCATTGGCAAGCCAATCATCCCTGAAATATTTCTCAAGTTTTGGATTTCAGAACTATCGTCAATCGTAGATAACGCCGTTGCGCCTTTGAGGACATTGCCTGATAATTTGTCAACCCGGCATTCCACACACGCACGCGTACGACGACGTCGACTACTTTTATCTGATTCTGATACTGATTCTGATACTGATTCTGATACTGATTATATATATCATAGGGCGCATAGTGGTGTATTCCACTGCATGCTTTTGCATGTATTTGCATTTGTTTGTATTTTCTTGTTACATTTGTTTATTTTTGCTGCATACTGTATATCTCATTGCACATGGACTTGAAAACTCTGTATTTCAATATGTTGAGCGATTTATAAAATTTGCTTGAAGTGGCATATTCCGCTATATCCTCAATTGCGTCCCATCGCTCTTGCAACGGAAGTGCATTGTGTGGCTGGATCAAAGATCCTACGAAGAGAAAAGATTTAGTGCTCATTTGTATTTTCTGATAGGCTGTTGGTGTTTTTACTTATTTTGTCCGTCTGATGCATGCTTTGTATCATTAGGACTATGCAAAATTACAATGTATCCTTCAGTCACGCCCCTTATCTTGATAATTAGCGTATTTTCCTACTTTAGTTGAAATAGAGCCTGCCTTGATTTATGGATTAGGAAGGAGTTTTGGCGCATACGCGGATGGCTTTCGCTGTGACGGCTTCGCCATCAGGCGGATTGGCGCGGATTTCTTTCGCCTTCGGCGGGGGTTTTAAGAGGCCAAAGTCCAGAATCTTCGGGACGGTATTTTGGTCGCAGTGCGTGGCTTCGCCGCAAGCCGGATGGAATGCGGATGCGAAGCTTCGGGAATTTCAACTAAAGTGGGTAAGAACCATAATTAGCGTATTTTACTACTTTAGTTGAAATAGTACTTGTCGCAGAAACTTTCATATTATACTATCATGATTAATTACTTTTTATGGCAACATAGTAATATGAATTCTATCCTCTCTCCAATGGCTAAATCCTGCATCAGACTCCATGTAATGTCGCTCTCTGCAGGTAAACCAGCAATAAAATCATTAATAGATGACATATCCTTCAGCTTTACAGGATGCTTACTATTGGGATTATACTTTATGAAAATCATAAATGAATTGCATTTATTCATCATCTCTACAGCATCATCTGACCCAATAGCTAACTCAATCGCATTTTCTAATCTGTCATTCAATTCCGCGCTCCCAAAGAAAGAATGAATTTCGTCGGCATCCAATCTAAATAACTCCAAGTCATGCCCGTCAATGCCAACCGTCGCATTCTCAGCTTGCCTAAAAAGAGCCTCAAAATCTATCGGCTCGTGATGTTGAACAATATCCATTATCTTATTCGCCAATTTTCTCTCCATAACCCATTATCAAAAAACCATACTAGATCAAAAAACCATACTGTCTATTTAGGAATAACTGTTATCTTTGACTCTGGCATGATTTGCAACCTAATATCCTATGGCACATTAGGATGCCTCCATAATATAGAGTCATTTCCGATATGTAATCTATCTTCATTCCTTCAAAATCACACCACAAAATTACAAAAACCATTCAAAACCATAAAATCCCATTGGCAAGCCAATAAGACACATTTTTATATTAGTACCCAACTATCTCACATTCACAATGCACATAAAAATTCCTTACATACTCTCTCCCCTCATCATCTCCATCAATAAGACTTTGCGGTAAATATACCTTTTCAATCGTCGAATCCTTGAATTGACGCAAATAAGGCGACCTCGTACACTCCCTTATCACCAATTTTTTGATATACGCCTGACCAAAACAATACGTCCCTAAATATCTCACACTTTCAGGAATGAAAACTTCCGGCAGAAAACATTTACAAAAAACACAACCTATAGAATCTCCATCGTCTATTCCTATTGACTCTAATGTATCAGGTAATATAAAAATATCGGTGACCGCCCCACCATGAAAAAAGCCATCACAAAATCCTCTGACACCCTGCGGAACAATCAACGTCTTCACAGCCAAATCATAATGCTCACAACCATATCCTTTGCCAACAGGCGCATCAACACCCCCTGATATAACATTGCGACTATCCGGAATAAACTTTTCCACGATCCCATTCCAACAAAAAAACCTCCCCGACTCCGACCTCAACACCTCATCATATCCCATCATCTTTTCCAAAATCATAATCCCTAAATACTAATTTCATAGAATTAAATATTTCCCAATAATAAAGTATACGTACGAAACGCCAAAAACAGTCTCCCTCACCTTCCTCAACCCAAAATGGGTCAAACAATTACCCACACATTTTAGAGTATATCTAATAATTACAAAAATATCAGACTTGGGTCTGATATTTTTGTAATTATACGCCACATCCATGGCGTAAATTTTATAGGATGTAGTTAGCTGGTTAAAAGGATTTAATCCAGTTGGTCATATCCCGTCTTTGGCTCTTGATACTACACCCAGTCAACAGTATCAAAATTGAAAGCTCTCTAAACTTTGCATACTATGACAATCGTGATAGATGACTTTCTAAGCCATATACTTCCTAAAGACAGAACCATTCTTTTCAACCTATTTCATATTGTGAAGATTGATTTACAATAAGAATCAAGTGTTATCCTGGATCATTTTCCAAAAGGAATCATATCCTCATCCCACATTAAATACAACAATACTCAGTGTGATGGACACATAATACTTCGTGCACAAACACAAATACTTCCCATACTAGCTGATACATCCTGACCCTTGCGCTCCTTATTTTCCATTGTTTGGGGCTGTTCCACTGGAGTGACTTCCAAGCTGCTATCAATGACTTCTTTTGACAGTTCATTGATTTCTCGAAGATTCTCGTTTTCCATCTATTTAATTTTTGAAAATTTTGAAATTCTATATTGTTTTAATTTTCATTCGATTAAATATAGATTCCGTTTTGAAACGGAGTCAAAAATTCTTACTTTGCAGGACATCTAATACATCGAGCACAAATACATATACTCTCTACGTAAGCAGACACGCCGTTGTCCTTGTGCTCTGTTTGTTCCATTTTTTGTGGCTGTTCCACTGGAGTGACTTCCAGGCTGCTGTCAATGACTTCTTTCGACAGTTCACTGATTTCTCGAAGATTCTCGTTTTCCATCTTTAATAATTTTTAAGATTTTTGTAATTAATGCCTTTTTTTGCTCATCATTCGTTCTATTTGCATCAAGCAAATGGTAACGACAACTTACAAAAAAATAAATTTTGAATTGGGCACAAGTAAATGCTGATTGGTTAATACAACTACCTGTGTCAAGAAAATTTGATCCATAACATGTTAAACATATAGTTTTAAGGAAACACTTACTACATGATGATGATAGTTTATTATGTATTTCTTTAAAATTTAATTCCGTAGACTGCTTTAATTTTTTATCGTCTAAAGTTATTGGAGAAAAGAAATGGCAAGGATAAGATTTTCCATCACAGTCATAACAAACCAATTTATCTCCTAATTGACAGTGAGATGGCTCCCTATCTTCATCCAATACCATCCATACTGGTAAAGATATAAGATGCATAGGGGTTAGATTCGGATGTTCCATATAATAATCAACCATCTTATTAAGTTCTGTCATTAAAAGCTCTACATGATGCTTATCCCAATTTATACTACGACCATAAGCTGGATTTGCTTCTACATAGGTAAAACCTAAATTATGAAGAAAGATAACTCCTTCTGATAATGATCCTATTGTTTGGGGCGATAATGTCATTTTTACTCCATCATGAGGGAAGTAATGAGCAAAAAATTCAAGATCTACTTTTTCAGAAGAATTGGATCGATTTACGTCTTGCATGATGCGATTTCCATCGAAACTCAATTGTGGATGTATTCTATCACGATTTTCAATAAACCATTTATACATCTCTGCATTCAATAGCGTACCATTAGTAGGAAAGGAAATATTTGTAATGGGAATAGGAAATTCTTGCTGCCAAATCCATTCACAAATGTCACGTATTAGGTCAAATCGCAAAAGGGGTTCACCACCCATAAATTGAATGGTAATATTATCAAACTTATCATTCTCTTTAGAAAACTCTTCTTGACATATAATTGCTTTTGCAGTCTTAAGATCCATTTCTTTTGATACTTTTTTTGGTTCATAGCAATATGAACAGCGCAAGTTACAACTATATGTAAGAATTATCGTGATTTCTTTTGTTTCGAGTTCCTTTTCTACTTCCATTTTTCAACTGAAATAGTTTGTTTATCCTCAATAAACGCTATCGTTCCATCCTGATAACAGACTTGGCCCATATCAAATTCGCCGTCTTTCCAGCAACCAGTTAATACAGTTCCATCTGAGTGTATAATAGTGCCAAAGCCATGATAGGTATTACCCTTGAGAGAGCCGGAATAACGACTGCCATCGGAATTAACCACAAAACCTTCTGTAAGGTTATCTTTGTCCCAAGATCCAATAATCATCTGCCCGTCTTCAATCATTATTCGGCCATGTCCGTCCTTTTTTCCATTCTTCCAATACCCAATATATTCGGTTCTATTCGCATCTTTGAACACACCTCTTCCTTCCATGACATCATTATGAAATGATCCTATATAATATCCGGAATATCTATCTTTACGAATATCATAGAAATCATATCTCCCCGTCCCTTCCAAATGACCTTCTGACCATTCCCCTTCATACCGATCCATATTTGGGAAGATCATTATTCCGTTACCATCTGGCAATCCATTCTTGAACTCTCCAGAATACTCTGATCCATCTGGATAAATAAAAGAGCCCTTACCATTATGTCCTTTATCCATAATTTATGATTTTTATTCATTATTAATGTTTTATGCTGCAAACAATCCTTTTCTATCTAATCGTGACATTACATCAGAAGCAAACACCCGTGCATCTATCTCAACCGGCTGATATTCATATAGTCTAAAATCATCCGTTTCCTGAAGCCCTCCATTTTCACCTGGAATGTACATTTTCTGACCCTTATATCGATAATATCCATGATTTGGATCATTATAATTTTCCCGCCAAGTAGCCACCTCAGCATCTGATTCATGAATAGTTCGAACATCTATATTGTAATGTTGGTAAGCATGTCGTCCTTCATGAACAATGGTTTCCACCGCTAATCGATGAAACCGGGGATCATTTGACAAGACTTCATTACGATTGAGAACAATTCTTTTATTATATTCATCTTGGTATCCATGGTATGTATTTCCCATATTCTCGAACTCAATTCTCATTGGATCACGACACTGAAGTTTTGCTTGTGTTTGTTCTATTTCATTCAGAAGGTCTAATTTTTCTCTTTCTGAAAGTTCCGACCACTTTTCATAGCGTACTCCCTCCATCCTTTCTAATTTAGAAGCAATTTCATAAGAAACATCACTATCATGCAAACGATGTTTTTCAAAATATGCTTCTATTAAATTAGTTGAATATTCTCGATTAGTTATATGGAAGTTTTCTGATAATCCTGATTTGCTTACCTCTGGATTCTCCCATCTTGTGTTTTCAATTGATTCTGCAGAAATGTCTGAAACATTTTCTATTATCCTCAATGATTCCAAAGTCTCCAACCCATTGTTCATGATTTGCCAATAGTTTTGATTGTACCATCCGGATATATAGATATCCCTTTCAATACATTCCCATCTTCAAATGTGCCATCAACTAATATTCCTGACGAATAATAGTATTTTCCATATCCGTGAAATTTTCCATTCTTGTAGGATCCTTCATACCAATCCCCGTTTTCAAAATGTTGTATGCCATGAATTGGATCATCATATTTCCAAAGCCCATGAAAATATTCCTTGGGTGACATCCAATATGTGCCTTGACCTATTCGCATTCCATTCTGCCATTGTCCTTCATATACGGAATGATCTTCATATTCCATCCTGCCGACTCCCTGGATTATACCATCCACAAAATCCCCCTTATATGATTCTACATACTTGTCTTTGGCAGGATTGAATCTGTGGTATTCCCCTTTCCCATGCATCTTACCTTTATTCCACTCTCCTTCGTAAATATCATGATTGGAGAATGTCATTTTTCCTTTCCCATCAGGCTTACCTTCTACGAAGTCTCCTGAATATTCACTTCCATTTTCAAAGGAATGAATACCAGATCCTGTAAAGTTGTAACTGTCCATACTTATTTCATTTTGTTTATTTTAGCAAGATATATATCCGCACAATCTGCCGACATAACATTTGCCGAATTTAGCCCTGCCAATACGGCTTGTCCTATTGATAATTTTGGTATCACCTTCTGTTCATCTGGGTTTAGACCAATACATTCAGCGATCGTTTTTGAATCGTCTGCTGCTACCAATTTGTGAATTATCTTGACATTGGTATTTTTTATTGCATCTTCTATAAGACGAGAAGGTACTTGATCCACTACCATCATACCCTGTCCGTATGCACGAACCTCAGATAGAAAGTTACTAAACATCATCCCTGATTTATATTGAGGTAGCTGTGGGTCCGGACAATAACCCATGACACGGTGAGCCTCTTCTACAACCACTAAATGTCTACATTTATTATCATCGAATGAATAGTTTTCCGTTTCAGTCTCTGCTATACGATATTCATATAAAAACTGCAGAATCAACGACATTATAAATGCCCTGTCTTGATCATCGCCAGCATAAGACAAATTAATCACGCACGGGGACCCAAATAAGTCTGACCATGACATGTCCATTAGTTTTGGATTATTAAGCAGCTCTCCCTTCCATCCAAATTTGAGACTATTAAATCTTGTGCGGAGGGCTGCTGTAATGTTTTGGGTATTTTCCTGAGCATATCCAATATTTCGCATTAAGTCTTTTATAAAGATTGCATTAATATTAGTCAGCGTTGGGAAACCTTTTTTCATGTAGTCAGCATTTCCTTTGTCGATCATTGGACATACTTCCGTATATAAATCATATAGAAGATGCTCCATCACTACAGGAAGAATATCTTGCATAGGGAAGGCAGCTGCAAAAGATGCTTTCAATCTATCTATATGGGATAGGACCCTTAGCTCATTTCCCCCCAGATCAATTACTTCAAACGGATTGAGGCGAAGCTTGTTAGGTCGTAATTTCCCTTTTGCATAATATTCACATCCAGGAATGAATATTTTTATCTTTTTTTTGGGATCCGAAACAGTTTCATTATATTTAACAGCCCAATCGACATACTCTGTCTTCGCAGGTTCAATGACTAAAAATGGACGTTCATTTTTCATAAATCCATCCAAAATACTTAACACAGTATTTGTTTTTCCACTTCCATTTACTCCGCAAACAAGAGAATGTCTTGATAGAGTATCGAGCGGTAAGTTAACTGGAATTTCACTACTGCTTCCGCCGTATAATATTTTTCCAAATTCTAACACAGTATCGGATTCTTTTACAGATTGTGGGGTTAGACTAAATTCTGGCGCACTGTCTACGACACTTATACCCGGTACTGAATGCAATGGGAAATTTACCAATGCTGAAAGTTCTCGAGTGGTCAGCAAGGTCTGAAGTTGGGAAAACTCATCTCCAAATGGATGGCAGAAATTTGGTCCTGGTATTGTCTGTCTATATAATGGTGATTTAGTATCTTTACAGATGTAATCCTTAAATTTCACCTGAAGATAAGGTGCTTTAGCAGTTCCTTCATGACTTACTACCTTTGAAACATCATGAATACGAATCGGTTCAAGCGTTGACTCCTCTCCGCTAAGTATAGATTTCAGCTGCATGGGGGCTGAAGAATTCGGATATTCTGTGTATAATAGACAACTCACATTCCATGCTCCCGTGGCTTTAGCGAGTTCAAATCTTTTGGCGTAAGCTGATAGTTTCTGGGCTGCCGCATCTGCATGTTTATTGACCAATGTTTTACTTAACCCTCTGGTCATACTTGATGAATATGTTGTAGTATCTGATATTTGTTCGGATTTGCCATGAGTATATGTGTGGTTTTCTGTATTTTGTGGTACAAAGCCAGTTAATATATTCATACCTGTCATACCTGACATACCTAAGAATGAAGCAAGTGGATTACCAGACATGGCTCCTCCAAAAACGTGATCCAATCCTGGAAGCAGTGCCATCGCTGGAGGGAAGTAAAGCCCTGCTGCCATGTAAATTCCAGCGCCAATCATTGTAGCTGCTAATCCTTTCGTAAAATCCCTGCAATTCTCTCCCTCCGATTCACTCCAACTCTCATAAGTGGAATGACCTTCAGTATGAGCTACGGAAGAGCCTTCTTGCACTGATTCAGATATATTTATGGACTTAACAGATTCTATTTGTCCACTCATCTCTCTACACTGATAAAGAAGTGTATCCAAACGATCATTACTAACAGGGGTAGCCGTTACCAAATATGCATATTTCTGTCCTCGTAGACCTCCAATAAGGTGTTCTACAGTGGCTATAGCCTGTCCGTTATCTGCTAATGTTGGAATTCCAGTTATCGCTTGGACGCTATTATAAGTCCTTGCGAAATGTTTTTCCATAGAATCGTTGTCCTTATTAAACTGCTCCAACGTTAATCCAGGCCAACAAACCTTTGCAAAATTTTTTAAAGATGCAACAGTAGAAATAGTATTTAGATCTTTTCCACTGTCATCCCTTAGCCCAAGATAGATTTCATTGGTTTTGCCATCACCCATTACTAAGAAGTTAAGCTTTGTTTCGGGAAGAGCACAAGACAAAAGTATCTTTTGGATGTATCCAAAGCAAGCAGAAAGAGTGTTGTTGATTGGTTTTCCAACTTGTGTTACTTTCAACCAAGATACAGGTTTATACAAGTTTTTCTCTGATTCTGAACTTATGATTTCAATTAAAGAGTCATTTTGATGAATGGAGTCAAGATATTTTCGTTCGGCGCAACAATTAAGTGTTTGCGACATCATTGATGCTGCAAGTATATTTTCAGCACATTGCTCTTTTGTCGGTTCCTTATATTCCATAATTATATAGGCTTCCTTATGAATAATTATTTTCTTATTTCAATACTTTATTTCCCAGCAGTTTCACACTAAAAGAAAATTGCTAACTTTGCATCGCTTACATAATCATTGATGAGATTATCTATATACTTTTTAGTTTGTCGTTCTGCGGAATCTATTCCAGATATTGATATGTTTGTATTCAAGAATTTTTCCCATAAATCAGGAGCAAAGATATCGGCGTAATTATTACAATAATATTCATAATGTTGTGCCCTATCAGCATCCCAACGATCTTTAAACAAATTTAACACACGCATTGCCATCCAACAAGAAGCTACCGCATCATATATTATATGCCCTTTGCCATCTCCAGTAAACTTTGCAGAAAGTTCTTCTGCTCCAGAAGATGTCACAGTAGCAGACACACCAGACAATTTTAATGTAGCGACACTTGATGGATTGTATTCAAAGGCAGAAAAGGCATTCTTCAATTTCTCTACAACTTTCTGCACAATCTCCTCTGTTATCATAGACTCACACTCAGATGCAAATTCATAATGTAACATCTTTGCAAATGAATCTTTAAATTTCCTATTTAACGAACGAATATTGCGCACGAATGTAGGTCCTTCCCTCCGCTTGGAAGATTCCATATTGATATACTCTCCTGCTGGAGAGGTATCTTTTTTTAAAATCAGAAATTCTCCAATCTTGCCATCCCGATAATCCTTCATAAGGGAAGAGGTTGTTTCTATAATTTTGGCTTGTATACTTGAGCTAATAATTGAATTGAATTTTTCTTCCCAATTAAATTCTGAAATTACTGATTGTGCTATTTTTTTCAATTCTCCTTCCTTCTTCTTTGTTTTAATATCCGCATAGGAAAGATGAGCTACACCTTGCGACACGATTTCGGAAGGATGGTCGTCAGAAATACAATGCGACTCATCCAATCCAAATACCTCCATAAAGACATCTCTTACGAAATCCATACGAGAAGCTCCTCCAGTAAGATACACACATACCACCGGTTGTTTCTTTAGTTTCGTATTTTTGAATTCCTTCACAGCCTCTTTTACCTTTAGTATGTAACCTTTCTGTTCGCCTTTACCTAAAATTTTATCTAATTGATCACGAGGTATGGATATTCCACCAAATCCCGTAAGTGGCTCTTTTTCTGAAGAAGTTAGATAACCATAGTCAAACATAACATTGAAACAAGGAAGTTTGTTTCCGTAAAAAGCCTCTTTTGCCTCCCTAAATTTATATAATAGTTGATTATAGGGATTTGAACTTTCATCT
>CAZWJO010000103.1:1619-11007 GCA_964634905.1 uncultured Sangeribacter sp. | reverse complement strand
TGCAAAAATAAGAAAAAAGAAGAAATGCTCCAAATTTTTTTTGATAAAGATTAAACCAAATATACACTTAGAGGGTTTATATAGTTGAAAACAATTTAGAAACCCATTAAATTTATCTGACTATGAAAAAATACAGATGTGAAGTATGCGATTGGATCTATGATCCAGCAGTAGGTGATCCTGACGGTGGCATAGCTCCCGGAACAGCTTTTGAAGATATCCCTAACGACTGGGTATGCCCAGTATGCGGTGTCGGCAAAGACGACTTCGTAGAAGAGCCGGAAGACTAAAAATTCAATCAAAAAAATAAAGCTAAAGAGCCACTGCAGCACTGCAGCGGCTCTTTCTTTTGGCTATTCCAAGAGAAATCATTAACTTTGCAGTTAAGTTGAATACAATAGTACATACTTATGAGCAAGAAGCCATTAAGATTCGCCTTTCGCATTACACATATTGACAATCTTCCGGACATAATGGAAAATGGATTGACATTGCCCATTTCACCTAAAAAGAATGAGCATTATGTCAATATAGGAGATTCTCAAGTCATTAATATAAGAAAAGACATTCTTCCCAATGGCATCCGCTTAAGTGATTATATTCCTTTCTATTTCGGTCCAAGATCACCTATGCTATATGTAATACAAAATGGATACAACGGAGTTTTGCGCCGTGATGCCAAAGAAATAGTATACTGCGTCATTCGACTTTCAGTTATAATAGAAAGTAACATCGATTGCATTTTCACTGATGGACATGCTCTTAGCGCTTTAACAGAATTTTATGGAAAAGAATCATTGACTGACATAGATTCAATAATCAATTTCGATGATGTATATGCGACATATTGGAATAATGATTCAGATTTAGACTTAAAAAGGAGGAAAGAAGCTGAATTATTAATAAAATCAGATCTTCCTTACAAATATATCAAAGGTTACATCGTTTATAATAATGAAGCAAGGACAAAATTGCTTCTCTATGGAATACCTGAAAACATGATCGTAGTAGGCCCTAATTATTATTTTTGATTGTATATGATACATTATATAACAGGTAACATATTCGACAGTAGCGCTGATGCTTTAGTCAACACCGTCAACACCGTTGGAGTGATGGGTAAGGGACTCGCCTTGCAGTTTAAAGAGGCCTTTCCTGAGAATTACCTTAAATATAGAAAAATCTGTAAAGATGGGATGCTTCATGTAGGGGAAATGCTTGTCACCGAGGAAAAATCTCCTATTTATGGGTCGAAAATCATCATAAACTTTCCTACCAAACAGCATTGGCGTTATCCTTCTGAATATAGCTACATTTCATCAGGACTTAACGCCCTAAGAAAAGAAATAGAGCAACGACAGATTCCTTCTATTGCCATACCAGCCTTAGGCACTCACAATGGGGGATTGGAGTGGCAAAAAGTAAGACAGATGATTGAGGCTCATCTATGTGATCTGACTTGTGAGATATACATATATGAGCCATCACAAGCCGTAAGTGAAAATTTGAAAACAGAAAGAGTCAAACTCACACCCGCCCGTGCAATGCTTCTTATAATGCTTGCCGATATGAACAAATTTGGAGAATTTGCATCAATTTTCGCAGCAGAGAAACTAATATATTTTATGCAACGTCTCGGAGGAAAAGATGTCTTCAAAATAGACTTTATACCTTATATCTATGGACCCTATTCCGGAGGAAAAGTTGCACATGTATTATATCATTTGAATGGGAGTTATGTCAAAGGTATGAGCGCAATGCAAAAAAGACCATTCGATTATTTATGGCTAACTGAAGATGCTGAAAAGGAAGCATTGGCTTATCTCAGATCATCAAATAATGCGAAACTTGAGGAGATCTGCACAAAAACCCAAGCTTTGCTTAGGAGCTTTTATTCAAATTATTCTTTAGAACTCTTATCTACCGTTGACTATATCCTTAGCTACAAGACCAATTCAGTAGATTGGAAACAAGAAAATACTGAATCATTAGTAGATAAAGTCAAAATGGAATTACCGAAATGGAGTAGCCGAAAAGAACGTTTATTCAGATCGGAACACATTATCAAGGCTATTGATCATTTGAAGAAAAGTGATATTCCACAAACCTCATAACTCCAAAATTCTTGATGTCTTCCTCTTTAAGAATGAATATCTATAAGGATAATAATCCCAAAATCAGTATTTCTGTAATAGTGCCGATATACAATGGTGGGGGATGGTTGCGGCCGGCCCTTGAGTCTCTGCGTGGGCAAAGCTTCAGGGATTTTGAAGTAATCATGGTCAATGATGGGTCGACGGATGACTCTGAGGAAGTCTGCAGGGCGTTCTCTGATTTGGATTCCCGATTCAGACTCGTCACGCAAAACAATTCCGGAGTTTCACTTGCCCGAAACCATGGCATAGATATTGCCAAAGGGGAATGGATCGCTTTTATGGATGCCGATGATGTCATGCCTCCTGACGCTCTTGAGATAATGATGAGCTATGCACAAGAAAGCGGGGCAGGGATAGTGGCAGGAGGATATCTGCACTGTGTACCATCAAAACCCCCTACCGGGAAGGGGGGAGCCATGACAGTTGCTTCTGATACAGCCATAATGATCGGTCTATATCAAATGAGAATACTCAACAACCCATGGGGGATGCTATTTCACACTTCAGTATTCAAAGGGGAGCGTCCATTGCGATTCCGCAAATGCAGATATGAAGACCTTGATCTCTTTTACCAAGCTTTCGAAAGAGTAGATAAGGTATGCATCATCGACCGAGTCGTGTATTTCTATCGAGATACCCCGGGCAGTTTCATCAACAGATGGAGTGATGCCCGCCTTGATGTACTTGATGTCACGGACAGGATTGTAACACACATGAAAAGCCGTTCGCCTGAATTATACAAGGCAGCCTTAGACCGCCGATTCAGTGCACATTTCAATATCCTCTTAGAAATGCTGCGGAATAAAATTGACAATCCAGCGGAACAAGAACGTTGTCTTAAGATCATAAAAGAGCAACGCTTTAATGAACTGACTGACGGCAAGGTAAGAATAAAGAACAAACTCGGTGCGCTCGTATCATATTTGGGCATGCCGGCAATACGATTATTATGCAAGTTCTTACATTAGATCCATCTGAATTCGACCGACACGCCGCTCGGCTTGCAAAGACTGTGGCAGAAAATGATTGCACGAGATTTGATGCGATAGTTGCGGTCAGACACGGAGGCTCATACGTATGCGACTCATTCTGCAGACATTTCCCGGCCGACACTTATGGGGCAAGATATGACGTGACATTACAGCGTCCGTCGACAAAAAGAAAGAATGGAGCCGTCAGCAGCATATTGAAAAAACTTCCTCTCAAATTGCTTGATGCAATGAGAATAGCAGAGTCAATACTGCTGGCATTTCGCCGAAAGATAAAAGGGTCTTCTGAATCTACAATAGTAGAACTACCTGAAGGACTTATCAATATCCTGCAAAACAAAGAAGTTCCCAATATTCTTATGATTGATGATGCCATTGACAGTGGCGACACACTATATGCAATAACAGAAACATTGAAGAGAGTCAATCCAAAGTCAGCCATACGTATCGCAGTGATGACAGAGACAACTGCCCACCCTCGAATATGCGCAGACTATACCTTATACCGAAACAAAACCTTAATTAGATTTCCATGGTCGAACGATTACAAGAGCCGTTGAAAGGAGTCACTTTTGTTGATCTTGACGGCACATTGATTTCAGGGAATTCAATGCACATATTCATGAAGCGACTGCCTCGACTGCTGATGAAGAGACGGGCTCCGGGAGCAGCAACCAGCGCACTTTGGCATATAATGCTTAGACGTTTCCACCTGACCAGCCACACAAAAATGAAATGGCATCTGACCAAAATTGCACGTCGACATCTTACAGATGATGATTGGGGAGGTTTGGCAGAGCTTATTTTGCAATCGGTCAACACTCATGTAAAGCATCTTGTGGACTCACGCCGACAACTTAATTGCCTCACCTATATTGCCACTGCCGCCATTGAAGAGTATTCAATCCCATTGTGCCACCAGTTGGGGTATGACGGAGTGATTGCCACTAAATTTACCGACAGTATAGATGAATTTGGGGAAATGAAAGGAAATGCGAAGCATGAAGCAATCGACAATCTCCTAACCCAAGAAAACCTTCGCCTTGAATCTTTCATTACCGATCATCCCGACGACCTGCCTACTGCTAAAGCTTATCCATACTTGACAGTAGTGATCAATCCTTCCCAAAAGACGGCAGATCAATTCCGTGAAGTCGGAGTGACTCGCTATCTATTATGTGAGTAGCGTCTTGGGAATAAGAAGATTATAGAGAGAATCAGGGTCAATCCGAGAGCCCAAGGATAATATAGATAAGGGAATGGAGCTACCGGGGAAATCCCTGCAAGGGAAGTGGCAAGAAGAGTCTGGGCTCCGTATGGAATCAAGCATTGCACAACGCAAGATGCTGAGTCGAGGATAGAGGCGCTTTTACGCGGGTCAATTCCAAATTTGTCAGCGATGTCTTTTGCCAATCCGCCGACAGTGATGATTGCCACTGTATTGTTGGCAGTACACAGATTTACGATGCCTACGAGGATTGCCAGGGTACCCTGTGCACCCCGTAGTCCGGAAATCCTTTTGGTCAGTATGTGAAGAATATAACTGATACCTCCGCAAGCCTTTATCACGCCGAGCATGCCGGAAGCAAGTAGCGTTATAATAATGAGTTCTCCCATTCCCTCAATGCCAATCCCAATAAAACCCGCCATATCGAGCAGACTTGTGCCATAGATTGCTCCTAAAATCACAGCACAACCGATGCCGAGAGTAAGGACAAGAGTGACATTTATGCCGATTATAGCTGTGATGATTACAACAAGATAGGGCAGCATTAGCAAGACATTCCCGGTTTGTCGAGGTTCGATGACAGCCACATCGGGGATGAAAATCATATAACAAAGTAGAGTGACAATCGCCGCAGGAAGAGCAATCCAGAGATTGACCTTAAATTTATCTTGCATCCGGCAACCCTGTGAGCGTGTGGCGGCAATTGTAGTGTCAGAGATAAAAGAGAGGTTGTCGCCGAAGAAAGCACCCCCAAGGACAATTCCAACAAAAAAGGCCACATTTCCTCCTTCGGCCGAAGCGAGTTCAGCTGCTAATGGAGTGAGAGCCACTACTGTACCTACCGACGTACCAATGGAAAATGATATAATGCATGCGGCAAGAAAGAGAGTCGGCACAATATATTGAGGTGGGAAAATACTGAGGGTGAAATTTACTGTTGCCTCGACAGCACCTATTTCCTTTGCTACAGAGGCAAATGCACCGGCAAGGACGAATATCCATATCATATATATTATATCCTTGTTGGCGGCGGCTGACGAGAAAGTTTCTATACGATCTTTTAGGCTTTTTCCACGATATATTAGAATTGCCCACATAGATGCTGCAAGTAGGGCTACTGATATGGGTATTTTGTAGAAATCTCCGATTATGGCTGAAACTACTACATATAGCAGCAGAAATACCACCATTGGGGAGAGGGCAAGAAGTCCAGTTTTGGTCGTTGTCATCGTTGTCGGCGTTTTCGGGATGGATTTATAGATTTCCTCGGGGAAAAGCGTCTATGAAACTACCCGGGGTGCAGTTTGTGATTTTGGCACCGATCTTTTCGGCGTATGCGGCTATCTGATGGTAGGAGCGGAAGGCTATGGTAAGGCTATTGAGGATATCATGAAGATGATAACCTGCATATTCCTGCGCCACCCGTTCAAATTCCTTGTCATTGTCCTTGTAGAAATGTTTCTGTACTGATATGACACGGTTTTTGTCGTCAACCCAAAGGTCTCGGCTCCATGTGTGGTCGGCACCTACTATATAGATGTCTTTATAGCCCTCTCGGAGAGCTATCATAATGGATGCGATCAGCACATTGCGAGGGCGTGGCATTGCGAGTCCTTTCTTATACAACCAATGCACAAGAGTGTCAAGACCTTCACCCGGGGTTAAATTGTATCTTTTTACAGTTATATGAGGATTTTGCTTTATTGATTCAGGGATTTTTGCTTTACAAGGCAGATAAAGAGTCATCTCCCATTCAGTCTTTGCAATATTTTCCCATAATCTCCTGACATTAGAATCAGAAGATACTCCATTCTCCCCTACCCTGAAAAAATGAGGATCGGCGAGAACATAGATGGATGGTTTTATGTCGAAATAGGTATCAGCATTTGCAGCGAAGTTTACGGCAAGGGTGTTTGACTTCCTCAACAGATCTGAATGTTTTGCGATTGTCTCTCTGAGGGAAGGACCATTGCCCATTATTATCAGTGGTTTGGACTTTGGTTTTCCCGCTGGAGATGGCATTTTGGAGAGGAGGAGGACCTTGCCGAAAGATGCTATGCTATCGAATATTTTTTTTATCATACTGAGCTTATTGTGAATAAAAGACTTAACCATAAAGCGCCTCTCCGAGGCTACAGATATCTTGACATGGTTGCCCCAGACTGAAGTCTGGGGTTTGTTCATAATTATCAGGTCTCCAACCTGATAATTCTTGCAAATATACTATCTGCAACTCAACACTTTATCAATTAATCTAAATATGGATAATCTTTATTTTTGCGACTTATGACGTCAATGGTTGGAAAGGGATTCCAGTTGGGAAGAGTTTTTTTCAATAAGTCGGTAGAGAGTGTCAATGTTTTACTTCGGTGAGATAGGGTCTCGGGAGATAGGGAGGCTTTGACCGCCGGAATCCATGGAGTGAATTTCCATGCTACTTCCGCCCATTTCTTGGGAAGGAATGTCTGGCGCTTCATTGCACCTGAGTTAGCACTCATGGCTTCTGCAAGTTCGATCCATGATGCACCGGCTTGATCAGCGACGTTGTAAATTCCACCGACGGAATGGAGATTCTTGATGGCTTCGGCTACGTCTGAGGCGCAAACAAGGCTCAATCGTGCGTTATTGTCACGGACATGAATGTATCGGCTATTGATGACATCATTGAAAAGAGTTTTCATCTCTCCTTTTACACCTTTTCCGAACATTCTGGCAGGACGGAGGATAGTAAGAAGGACTTCGTGCTCGGCACACCACTTCCCGACCAAGTCTTCAGCACGTGCTTTGGATTGCCCTACTTTTGTTGAGGCCCAAAGTTGATGGTCTTCCTTAACATCTTCTCCAGAGTCAGGGCTATACACTTCCCAGCTTGAGAGATAGACAAATTCTTTTGGAGGATTATCACTGAGAGCGTTGAGAAGTCGTTGAGTTCCTTCGAGGTTAAGGTCAAGAGCATCGGTTTCGTCATGAGATCCGGCAGCATGAATGATCAGGTCGAACGTCTTTTGTCCAAAATCGGGAGTGTCTTTGGTAAGATCGCATATAATGTCGGCGTCATGGCGCTGGAGAGTCGTCACAACGTTGTCATCTTTCAATATAGGTAGAAGGTAGCCTCCTAACATACCGGATGCCCCTGTAAGCAGTATTTTCATTGTTAGCCTTTCAATAGATTAGTAATCCGAAACTACAATTTATAAATAGAACGAGTTAGGAAAGTGATTGTTATATATTAATTCCAATAACTTTCATTAGTCTTGTAGTATGACTTTGTTTAGCCCGACTCCGGGGATGAAGAAATCTCGCCAAGAGAGCTGGGTAAGGTGGATAAAAAATCAGAGCGTAGTGGCATCATCCATTACGCTCCAAAAATGTTGTCTATTAGATATCAATCCTCTGAGGGGATGAGAACGAGATGTCCATGCGCATTGAGGCGATAGCTGTGTGAGACGAGAGTCTCATCGTTGCGTATTTCGAATACACAGTCTTCCGGACTAATCACAAGGTCGGCGTTTTTAATTGCAATGCGCACCGCCTCCTCCACTGTATTATAACCTGTGTTGGTAGATTGATAAAGATTCGACCCTTCAGGTCCCCAAATTGTAACTGAAACCGAATCTTGCGGTTTCAACGTATCAAATGTTTCCATAATATGTAAAATATATAAATTTCATTGGTTTAGCTATGGAGAAATGGATTAAACCAAGTCTGAACGAGGTTGTAGTCAACTCCATGTTTTAGCTTTGAATATCAAACATATTATGCGCATGGTAAGTTCTATGTGTTTTGCATTTTATAGTTTATTAACTCAACTTTTGCAAGCTCTATAATCTCGCGCAGAGGCCGCAGAGGCGCAGATCTTTATCAAGCACAAAAATGGACTGTTATAAACGATAGCTTAGTAGTTACTGCAAAATATTTTTAGAAGCTAAAAATCATAATTTTTTTGTGTATATGATGGGAAAATAGTAATTTTGGGGATTGTAAGGGATAGGGGAGTTTTTAAATGTAAAAAAAGTATGGAGAAGGAGGTTCGGTTGATGGTGGCTCCGCTGCAAGGATTGACGGAGGCAGAGTGGCGGAGTGCACATTGCAGGATGTTTGGGGATACGCAGGGGAAGGTGGAGTATTTTACGCCGTTTATCCGAGTGGAGAAAGGTGAGGTAAGGCAACGTGACTGGCGGGATTTTACTTCGGAGCTCAACGAAGGGATGATGATAACTCCTCAAATCATTTTCAAGGATGTTGAGGAGTGGAAGATGCTTGTTGGGGCGCTTGCGGAAGCTGGTGCGTCACGGATTGATATGAATATGGGTTGTCCGTTTTTGCCTCAGGTGCGGAAAGGGAGAGGAACCGGAATCCTTTGTCATATAGATAGATTGGCTGAGATTGTGGAGTCTATGAAGACTTATGGTGATTCGATTGAGTTTTCGGTCAAGATGCGGTTAGGAGTCAACGATTCTTCCGAGGCGTTGGGATTAATCGATATTTTGAATGATATCGAGTTGCGGCATGTGACGGTACATCCTCGGACTGCAAAACAGCAGTATAAAGGGAAGCTTTTGCTTAAAGAGATGGATGATTTTGTTTCGAAGTTAAGGCATCCAGTGATATTCAATGGAGAGGTTTCGACACCGACTGAGATCGAGGAGTTGGTTCAGCGGTATGATGGGGTGATGGTAGGAAGAGGATTGTTGGCTCGGCCATCGCTTTTTGCTGAATATCGCAATGGTTGTGAGTGGAGCTTAAAAGATAGAGAAGAGGCGTTTCTCAGCTTGCTTCGAGCCACTTCTTCTATTCTGGAGCAAAGATTATGCGGATCTGCACAACTTAGGGACAAGATGAAGCCTTACTGGGAATATGCACCTGCTTCGCTTGACAAGAAGATAGTGAAGCTCGGGAAAAAGAGTGGAGTAGTCTGATTTTATTTTAGACAGGAGCACATAAGGACATAAGTGACTTTTGGGGAGTCGTGGTTTTAAGACAGGAGCACAGGAGGACATTAGGGACTTTTGGCG
>CAZWJO010000103.1:0-1519 GCA_964634905.1 uncultured Sangeribacter sp. | reverse complement strand
TTGAGTTTTTTCGATCGGGTCATGAAGCAGCAACCGCTTGTGGCTCCAAAAGATGTTCGTCGCTATTTCGTCTCGCTTGAGGAAAGTGGTCAGATTTGTATGCTTGCTTGCATATTGGGCAAGAACGGAGAGATTTTCTTCCCTAAACTCGGAGAGGAGAAAATGAAGACATTCTCATCTATTTGCGACGACTTTATCCGGGAAATGGGATATGAAAAGCATGAATGCTCTTCGGATGAAGAAGCAAAACGATTTGCTGCGAATATGAAGCCAGGAGATAAGAAATACCCTGTGGTCTACTTCAACAGCGACACAACCGGAGAGAAGGACTACGAGGAATTCTTTGTGGAGGGAGAAGCAAAAGATCTTGAGAGATTTTCTTCCCTTGGTGTGATACTTTCAAAAGAGCATCGGCCGAAAGAGGAAGTCGAGACTTTTATGAAGAGACTTGAGGACGTGTTTGAGAATCCTAATTTTACAAAGGCTGATGTCGTGGAGTGTCTGAAAGAATTCTTGCCTAACTTCGAGCATGAGGAGAAGGGGAAGAACTTGGATGAGAAGATGTAATAAGCTTTTTATTAATTCAGATATTCAACAGACCAATTTACGTTTTTTATTGGATATTTCAAGTTAATGTATTATCTTTGTATCTGAAATCAGAATCAAATCATCACATGTCAAAATTCATTGATCCTTTCACCGACACTGGCTTCAAAATCATATTCGGGAAAGAACATAGCTCAGAAGAAATCCTTCGCTGTTTCCTCAACGTATTGTTTGAGGACGATCCAGTGTTGTCGAATATTAAGAGCGTGGAATACAAACCCACTGAAAAAGTAAGAGAGTGGGCCGCAGGGAAATCTATCGCATACGACATCCACTGTGAGACCTCTACAGGTCATAGATTCATTGTTGAAATGCAGCTCACTAAGCAGGAGTATTTCCTAAAACGTGCAGAATATTATGTATGCAAAAAAATTGCCGAACAAGGTTACAAAGGCTCAATGGATCCATCTAAGGTAAAAGAGACTTCTGAGAATGAATCTATACCGACTAAAGAAAAAAAGTTCTGGGATTACAGCTTAGTCCCCGTAGTTGGTGTTTTCTTCACAAACTTTTTTGTCAGTGGAATTGAACAAAAATTACTCACCAAAGGACGAATGCTTGATGAAGAGACCCATAAACCTGTAGGAGAGGATATTCGCTTGGTATTTATTCAGATACCTGCTTTCAACAAAACAGAGGAGGAATGTGTTAAATTATTTGACCAATGGATGTATAACCTTACACACATGAATGATATGGAAACAATGAAATTCACCTCGCATCAAGATATCTTCAATAGATTAGGTAAGGTGGCCAACTATGCCACGCTGTCCCCCGACGAACGTCGCCAATATGATTATGACCTAAAGAAAGCGCGCGACTACCATGCAGAAATTTCTTACGCTCGAAAAGAAGCAATTGCTGAAGGTCGCGCTGAAGGAATCGCCGAAGGTCGCGCTGAAGGTCGCGCTGA
>CAZWJO010000102.1:0-11127 GCA_964634905.1 uncultured Sangeribacter sp. | reverse complement strand
CTTATAAAACTTATACATCTTATAAAAATTATCCTAAGATAATGATGAAAAAATCAAATATTGTCTCTCTCTTATTTGTTGCCCTCATGGCAGCCTCTTGCTCCTCCCAAAAAGAAGAGCAGGCTCCCGCTACTATAAAAGACGCTTTCAAAGACGACTTCCTTGTAGGTGCGGCTATCAATGTGCCGCTTTTGCAGGGCGAAGATCCAAAAGCAGACTCAATTGTAGCTCTCCACTACAATTCAATTGTCCCTGAAAACTGCATGAAAAGCATGGAGATTCACCCCGAGAAAGACCGTTATTTCTGGGATGAGGCCGATGCATACGTGCAGTATGGGCAAGATCATGACATGGCGGTCATTGGCCATTGTCTTGTATGGCACGCACAGCTTTCTCCTTGGTTCCCGTATGATGAAAATGGAGAATACGTCGATAAAGAAGAGATGAAAGCCCGTATGAAAGATCACATCCAGACTGTCGTTGGCCGATACAAAGGTAAGATCAAAGGTTGGGATGTTGTAAACGAGTGTATAGAAGACGACGGAAGTTGGCGGCACACTCCATTCTATGATATTCTTGGAGAAGAATTCCTTCCCCTCGCTTTTGAATATGCACATGAGGCTGACCCCGATGCCGAGCTTTATCTTAACGACTATTCAATGTTCAAGCCGGCAAAACGTGAGAAATATGTGCAGATTATCAATGATCTGAAGAATCGTGGCCTTCGCATTGATGGAATGGGACTTCAAAGTCATATAGGATATGAAAGCAATGATCCCGATTTCGAAGAGTATCAGAAGACGATCGATGCTATTTCAGATACCGGCGTACAGCTAATGATAACTGAACTCGACATTTCGGCCCTTCCTTTCGTCATACAAGGTGCTAACACCGATGCCAACTTTGAATTGACAGAAGAACTTAATCCTTTCCCCAACGGACTGAGTGAGGAGAGGGCAAAAGCCTGGAACAAACGTGCGGCAGACGTGATGGCATTCTACAAAAAGAATTCCGACAAAATCTCCCGTGTCACATGGTGGGGCACTCATGACGGTATGTCCTGGCGCAACGACTGGCCCATCAACGGACGCACCGACTATCCTCTTCCCTTCGACCGTGAATACCGCCTAAAGCCCTTCATGCAAGAAATCCTCGACAATCAATAAAAGAAGCCGACGGATTCCCAGCCATCGGAATATTTGGAGCCGACCCCTTCCCAACAATCTGAATATTTGGAGCCGACGCCTTCCCCGCAGTCAGATAAGCCCGGAGGGCTGCCAATCTTGTTAACCCCGAGCGTAAGCTCGGGGGAGAAAAGCCTTCTCTTTATCAAGCCCCGGAGGGGCGTTACTTTCTTATTAGCCTCGGAGAGGCAATTTATGATAAAATCTTATTAGTCATGAAAAAACAAATATTAACTTCCACATTAGCCTGCACAGCTATCCTGTCCGCCATAGCCGACAACAATGTGAAGACCGTCAAAGACCACTTCAAAAACGACTTCCTGATCGGTGCCGCAATCCCAGTCCGCCACGTTAATGGAGAAGATGCCAAAGCAGACTCCATCGTCAGCCTGCACTTCAACTCCATAGTAGCTGAAAATTGTATGAAAAACGGTGAGATTCAGCCCAAAGAAGGTGAATTCTTCTGGGATGATGCCGACAAATTCGTCAAATATGGAGAAGACCGTAATATGGCTATCATCGGTCATGCTCTAGTATGGCACTCTCAGCTCGCTCCATGGTTTCCAAAAGACAAAGATGGCAACGATGTGAGCCCCGAAGTGCTTAAGCAACGCATGAAAGATCATATCTATGCCGTAGTAGGCCGCTACAAAGGGAAGATCAAAGGTTGGGACGTGGTTAACGAAGCCATCGAAGATGACGGTAGCTATAGAAAATCCCCATTCTATCGCATCCTCGGCGAAGAATATATCCCTCTCGCATTCCAATATGCTCACGAAGCCGATCCTGACGCTGAACTATATATCAACGATTTCTCGATGTTCAAGCCAGGCAAACGCGAGGCATACGTGAAGATTGTCAATGATCTCAAGCAGCGTGGTCTACGCATTGATGGAATCGGAATGCAGAGTCATATCGGTATGGATTATCCTGAAATGGAAGAATACGAAAAGAGCATCGTCGACTTTGCCGGCACAGGTTGCAACGTCATGATTACAGAACTTGACATGTCTGCACTCCCGACAGTCCAGATGAGTGCCGACGTTGGTTCTATCTTCAGAATGAAACCCGAGGAACGCCGTGAGGCTATGAAGAAATTCAATGTCTATCCCGATGGTCTCCCTGAAGAAGTCAGCAAAGAATGGAACGACCGTTTTGCTGAAATCTTCGCCCTCTACAAAAAGCACGCCGACAAAATCTCCCGCGTGACCTTCTGGGGCACTACCGACGGAATGTCCTGGAAAAATGGCTTCCCAATCCCCGGCCGCACCGACTACCCCCTCCTCTTCGACCGCCAATACAACATGAAGCCCTTCATGCAAAAAATCCTCGAAAACTAACAGATACCAATTGACTTTGTAGGGACGCACGGCTCGTCCGTCCGCAACTCAGGTCGCGAAGCTGTTTTCGCTGCAAGCTCTGCTTGCTTTAATAATTCAAAATTCAAAATTCAACATTCAAAATCATCATGCAAACTCCCGAAAAAAGATACCTCTTCCCAGCCGACTATATGGCTGACCCCAGCGTCCACATCTTCAATGGCAAAATCTACATCTACCCATCCCACGACTGGGAGTGCGAGAACGTAGAAAATGACAACGGCGACCAATACGTCATGAAAGACATGCACGTCCTCTCCATCGACGGCGACCCGATGACTGGCAAAGTCACTGACCATGGTAAAGCCCTCGACATCGCTGACATACCCTGGGCTGGCCGTCAACTTTGGGACTGCGACATAGCAGAAAAAGATGGAAAATACTATCTCTATTTCCCACTCAAAGACAAAAACGATATCTTCCGTGTCGGTGTAGCCATAGGTGACCGTCCCGAAGGTCCTTTCATCCCACAGCCAGATCCAATCCGTGGCAGCTATTCCATCGACATGTGCGTCCTCCAAGACGGTGACGAATACTATATGTATTTCGGTGGCCTCTGGGGTGGTCAACTTCAAAGATACAAAGACAATAAAGCCCTCGAAATCCCATATCTCCCGGAAGGCGATGAGCCATCTCTCCCAAGCCGTTGCGTACGTCTAAGCAAAGATATGCTACAGTTTGCCGAAGAGCCACGTCCAATCCAAGTAGTTGATGAAAACGGTGAGCCGCTCAAAGCAAATGATCCGCACCGCTTCTTCGAAGCTTCATGGGTACACAAAATGAATGGCAAATACTACTTCTCTTACTCCACAGGCGACAGCCATCTCCTCTGTTACGCTGTTGGAGACAATCCTTACGGACCTTTCGTATACCAAGGTGAAATTCTGACCCCTGTAGTAGGCTGGACCACTCACCATAGCATCATCGAATACGACGGCAAATGGTATCTCTTCCACCACGACAGTGTCCCATCAGGTGGCAAATCCTGGCTCCGCAGCCTAAAAGTATGCGAACTCACCTTCGACGAAAACGGCAAAATCCAAACCATAGCAGGCCAATAATATGGAACCGACGGCTTCCCAGCCGTCGGACTACCCACTGTGGATTTCCCACACCGTCCTCCAACGTAAGCAAGCATGCTCCGCATGCGTACAGCCCGGAGGGCTGCAAATCTTGTTAACCCCGAGCGTAAGCTCGGGGTATAGACTAATAAGAATCACCGACCCCGGAGGGGTCGTACTTCTCCTTATACCATCAAAATGCATAAACTCATTCCCCTCCTATTATCCCTCATCTCCCTTATAGCCTCCGCACAACCTCCCACCATAGACTTCATCACCCCCAACATAGTAAGAGTAAGATGGACTCCCGATGGCACTGTCACTGACAACGCCACCGGAGTTTGCGTATATCCCAAGACAGATGTCAAAGTAAATGAATTGAAATCCGGAAAACTGACCATCTACAGTTCCGACTCTTTAGAAGTAACAGTAGACAGCAGGGGAGGGGTAACATTCACCGACCCAATAGCAAAACGAATACTTCTAAAGGAATCTGTCAATGTCCCAAGGAAGTTCGAAAAAGTAGCCCAAGAAAAAATCATCTACGACGAAACTTCCGCCCACATGGAAGAAACCGCTAACGGTAAAGTTACTGTCAAGGACATCCTAAGCCGTGATACCATAGGTATGCGCCAACGTTTTGCCATCACATTCGATATGTCGGGCGATGAAGCCCTTTATGGTCTCGGTCAACAGATGGAAGATTACGTAAACCTTCTCGGCAAAACTCTTTATTTGACCCAACACAATCTGAAAGTTTTCATTCCCATGATGGTTTCCACTGCCGGTTACGGTCTTCTCTTCGATGCCGGTTGTTCTATGAAATTCGACAGTAAAGATAAGGGCACGGGAATGAAAATAGGGGAGACCTCCTCTGGCTTTGAGACTACCCTCACTATGGAGGCTGCCAATACTGTAGATTATTACTTTATCAAGGGCGCAATGCCTGAGAATGTGGTTGAAGGCTACCGTTACCTTACTGGAAACGTACAGATGATGCCACGCTATATATTCGGATACGTTCAGTCGAAGGAAAGGTACGTTTCTTCTGATGATATCATAAATACCCTTAAAGAATATCGCCGTCGTCATGTCCCTATTGATGTTATAGTGCAGGATTGGAACTATTGGCCACAGGGCTGGGGCTATATGAAGATGAATCGTGATTACTATCCCGATCCAAAGGCTCTCGCTGACTCTGTCCATGCTTACGATGCAAAACTGATGGTCAGCATCTGGGCTAATCCTCAATATTGCTCGGAAGAAGAAGATTTCAGAAGCAAAGGACTGATGCTTGAGCACTCTGTATATGATGCTTTCAGTCCTGAAGGTCGCGACTTATATTGGCAATATGCCAATGACGAATTTTTCTCCAATGGTTTCGACTGTTGGTGGTGTGATAGCAGCGAACCCCTCGACGGTGACTGGAATCAGATGCCCGGGCCTGAAAACGGTCGCCCATATTCATGGGATGATCACGAACGTCGTTGGCGACTCAACGATGAAGTCCTATCGGAAGCCTTAGGAGCAGAACGAGCTTGCCTCTATTCTCTCAATCACGCGAAAGGAATTTATGAGCATCAACGGGCAGCTACGGATAGAAAACGTGTGGTAAATCTTACACGCTCCTCCTTTGCAGGTCAGCAAAGATATGCTACGGCTTCTTGGAATGGCGACACATACGCTTCGTGGGATTCATTCAAGAAGCAAATTCCGGGCAGCATAAACTATTTTGCTACCGGAAGTCCTTATTGGACCACAGATATCGGATGTTTCTTTGTCAAGAGCAGTCCAAGATGGTTCCAAAAAGGGGAATTCCCGGAGGGCGTTAAGGACGACGCTTATAAAGAATTCTATACTCGCATGTTCCAATGGGGTACCTTCCTTCCGATTTTGCGCAGTCATGGAACAGAAACTCCTCGTGAAATTTGGCATTTTGGGGAGTCTGGCTCTCCCTACTACGATGCCATCCTCGATATGATAAAACTTCGCTATTCGATGCTACCCTACATCTATAGCATGGCAAATGCGCAGACTCGAAGCGGATATAGCATGGCTCGTCCCCTCGCTTTCGACTTCCCGAAAGATAGGAAGGTCTACGATATAAAAGACCAGTATATGTTTGGAGACATAATGGCATGTCCTGTGACTGATCCGGGTGTTGTCTCAAGAGATGTCTATCTCCCTGCAGGAACTGACTGGTACGACTTCTGGACCGGCAGGAGGTTAGTCGGAGGTGAAAAAATATCTGCCGATGCCCCCATTAACCGCCTCCCCCTCTTCGTAAAAGCTGGAAGCATAATCCCGACAACCGCCCCGGCAGAATACGCTGACGCCGCCGCTGGCCAACCCATCACAATAGACATCTACCCCGGAAAAGATGCCGAATTCACCCTCTATGACGATGCCGGAGACACCTACGACTTCGAAAAAGGAGAATTCTCCCGCATCAAAATGACCTGGGACGACACCAAAAACGAACTCACCCTCTCCGCTCCCGAAGGCACCTACCCCCAAGCCCCAAAATCCCGAAAAATGACAATCCGAATAGCCGGAAAATCCAAGACCATCTCCTACCAAAACAAACCCACCCGTATCAAACTTAGGTAGTAAGCATGCTCCGCATGCGTCCAAGACCATCAAACATAGGTAGTAAGCATGCTCCGCATGCGCCCCACGTCGTCAAAAGCTTATTAAAAATGTAAATCAAATGAAAAAATCCCTATTCTCACTTTCTCTTTTACTGGCTTCGGCTTCAGCCGTAGCAGAAAATCCCTGCGTCCAAACAAACTACACCACCGACCCGGCTCCCATGGTCCACGGCGATCGCTTATACGTATACACCGGTCATGACGAAAAAGGCGCCGACTTCTTCTGGATGCAAGAATGGCGTGTCTATTCCACCGACGATTTGGTAAACTGGACCGACCACGGTTCCCCACTCGCTATAGAAGACTTCTCTTGGGGCGACGACCGCGCCTGGGCTCCACAATGTGTAGAACGTAACGGAAAGTTCTATCTCTACGTCCCTCTACATTCAAATCTCACAGGAGCAATGGCAATCGGTGTAGCAGTGGGCGATTCCCCGACAGGTCCATTCAAAGATGCCATCGGAAAACCCCTGGCCGACGGTAGTTGGGACTTCATTGATCCAACTTGCTTCATCGACGATGACGGTCAAGCCTACCTATATTGGGGCAATCCTACCATATACTACGTCAAACTCAACGACGACATGATCTCATACGATGGTGAAGTCCAGAAACTCGTTCCCGATGCTGCAGGTTTTGGAGAAGGTAAAGAAGTGCCAATGGAACCGGGTAAGAAATATGGAAGCTCTTATACTGAAGGCCCTTGGTTTTACAAAAGAAATGGCAAATACTATATGATATATGCCGCCGGTGGTATACCCGAGCGCATTGCATATTCCATGAGTGACTCACCGACAGGGCCTTGGAAGTATATGGGAGTCATTATGCCTCAAAAAGATGAAACCAATTCCTTCACAAACCATAGCGGTGTGATAGATTACAAAGGCAAATCCTACTTCTTCTATCACACTGGTAATCTCCCCGGCGGTGGAGGATTTGGACGCAGCTTCTGTGTAGAACCTTTCGAATACAATGCCGATGGAACATTCCCCGAAATACTCCCAACCAAAGAAGGAGCTCCAGCTATAGGCACCCTAAATCCATACAATAGGGTAGAGGCTGAGACAATGGCATGGTCAGAAGGGCTTGGAGTGCGCCAAAACGTAAAAGAAGGTGTCTATGTCTCCGACATCCACAACGGAGACTACATCAAAGTAGCTAACGTAGACTTCAACAACGCAAACCCAACGACATTCTGCGCCTCAGCAGCAAGTGGTCTCCGAGGCGGCACAATAGAAGCCCATTTAGACTCAATAGACGGCCCAACAATGGCCGAACTAAAAGTACCAGCAACCGGAAGTTGGGAAAACTTCGCCTACATAGAGACCCCCGTCACGACTACTCCCACCGGCACCCACGACCTCTACTTAGTATTCAAAGGCCGCAAAGGTCCCGAACTCTTCAACTTCGACTACTGGCAATTCAAATAGAGTAGTAAGCATGCTCCGCATGCGTCCCACCAATAGTCTGACAGGTCGGAGACCTGACATTATGCCAAAACCCCAGGCTTGAGCCTGGGGTAATCAAATCAAAACCAGTAGCCTCGGAGAGGCGCTTTTTGGTATAATCCATCCCAAATCTCAAAATATGAAAAAATATATACTCTCATTTTTCCTACTCATCTCTTCAATTCTTACAGCAAATGCCCTCCTCCAATACTATCCCTCCTCCGAAGGCATAACCTTCTCCTACTCTAAAGACATAAAATCTAAACCCCGCCAACTCCTCACTCTAAAATGTGGAGAAGTAACACGAATAGGTGATCTCACAATAGCAGAAGAAGATTACACGATGCAGATCGGCAAAAGAAGCCATTGCTATAATATCTTTGATGAGCAAAAGTTCCTCTTAGCCGACAAAGACACTCTCTTTGTCAGGAGATACAACGACGGCATAGCCTGGAAAAAGAGCGGCAACTCTGTTATCCAGCTCCTCGACCCCCATCACACCTGGCTCCAAGACTGGACCGACTGCTACGAAAATTTCTTTCCGAAAGATCAAACGCTGAAGGAAAGTCAACGAATAGGATATCCGGCACTCATTGAATACAATGATGGTGTGTTCGGTCTTCTTACAGAGTCCGGCATCACTGCTGACGAGGCCGGAGTAAGTATGTATTCTCTCGGAGAAAACACTTTCGACCTAAAACCAGACGGCCCTGAAAACGGCGGCTGGCAAGTCTTCATAGCCGGAACTCTCTCAAACATAGTAGAGTCTACTCTTGTCACCGACATAGCGGCTCCCAATAAACTCGAAGACACCTCTTGGATCGAACCGGGAGTTGCTTCATGGGTCTATTGGGCATATAATCATGGCTCAAACGACTTTGAGATTATCAAAAAGTATGTCGATATGGCTGCAGAACTCAAACTCCCATACGTCCTGATTGATGCCGAATGGGATGAGATGAAAGATGGCAAGACAGTTGAGGACGCAGTGGCTTATGCCGTTTCAAAAGGCGTAAAACCGATGATATGGTATAATTCCTCAGTTGGTTGGGTAAATGGAGCTCCGGGTCCCAAATACCGCCTCAACAAACCCGAAGATCTTGAAAAGGAATTTGCATGGTGCGAGAAAATTGGTGTCAAAGGAGTTAAGATCGACTTCTTCTCGGGCGATACAAACCTTAACTGGAAGTTTATGGAAGAACTTTTGGAAGCTGGTGCCCGTCATCATCTTCTCGTCAACTTCCATGGTGCCCCACTCCCCAGAGGATGGCAGCGTACTTATCCCAACCTCATCACCACAGAAGCCGTATACGGTGCAGAATGGTACAACAACCGTCCTGACCTTACCAATAAAGCTGCAGCCCATAACGCCACTCTTCCTTTCACGAGAAACGTAATCGGCTCAATGGACTATACCCCCTGCGCCTTCACAGACTCCCAGCATCCACACATCACAACCCATGCCCACGAACTCGCATTGACAGCTCTTTTCGAATCCGGAATACAGCACCTTGCCGACCGTCCCGAAAGCTTCCTCGCCCAACCCCAAGAAGTAAAAGACTATCTGACAAACCTCCCTACCTCTTGGGATAATACAATCCTCCTCAGAGGCTACCCCGGCGAATACGTAGTCTTAGCCCGCAAAAAAGCCAACAAATGGTACATCTCCGCTATCAACGGCACCGACACCCCCGTCGACATTACTGACCTCGAATTCTCCCGCCTCAACCTAAAAGACGGCAATCTAAACATCCAAATCTTCGAAGACAACACCCCCGGCAGTGCGGATCCATGGAAAATCTCCACTTCCACAACCCTCCCCACCTCTCTCCCCTTACAACCCAGAGGCGGCGCAGTAATAATCCTCAATACAAAATAATTTCAACCGTCGCGAAGCCGTTTCCGCTCAAAGCTCTGCTTTTTCAAGATTTTGAAGTGCATTTTCTTGTAAAATAAGGATATTTTGATTAATTTTGCAAGCATTATGAATCATCCTACCACTACAGCTCCTGCATCGACAGAGCTTATATTGATAACGATATCCGGTGCCGACCATCCCGGCGTAACATACGCACTGACTGAAATCCTTGCCCGCTATGACGCGGCGATCCTCGATATAGGTCAGTCAGACATTCACCATACCCTTTCGCTTGGTTTTCTAATCAAGACCAATGCTGATGTGTCGGGAAATATCATGAAGGAGCTCCTGTTTAAAGCAACGGAGCTAAACGTCTCTATCCGCTTTTCTCCAGTCTCCATCAAGGAATATGAAGAATGGGTAGGTCGGCAAGGTAAAAATCGCTGGATTATTACCTTGTTGGGTCGCCGACTGACGGCTCGTCAGATTGCCGAAGTATCGCATGAGGTCTTTAAGCAAGGGATGAATATTGACGGTATTCAGCGTCTTACGGGTCGTATGCCGCTTGCCGATACTGAGCTTCCGCTCTCCAAATCGTGTGTGGAATTTTCCGTGCGTGGCACCCCGAATGATTTCGAAGCAATGCAAGCTGCCTTTATGCGTCTTTCACAAGAACAAGGTTTTGACATTTCCCTTCAGCAAGACACCATCTATCGCCGCTCACGCCGTCTGATATGCTTTGATATGGACTCTACTCTCATACGCACAGAGGTGATCGATGAGCTCGCTGAGAAGGCCGGAGTAGGCGATGAGGTCAGGGCCATCACAGAAAGCGCCATGCGTGGTGAAATTGATTTCTGCGAGAGTTTCAAGCGCAGGGTGGAGTTGCTTAAAGGACTCGATGAGAGTGTCATGGAAGAAATCGCCCGAAATCTCCCAATCACAGAAGGAGTTGATCGTATGATGCAAGTTTTGAAGAGGGCAGGATACAAGACCGCAATCTTATCAGGCGGTTTTACATATTTCGGCAACTATCTGAAGCAGAAGTACGGTTTCGACTATGTCTATGCCAACGAACTGGAGATTGCAGACGGCAAGCTCACCGGTCGATATGTAGGCGATATAGTTGATGGACGCCGCAAAGCAGAATTGCTAAGATTGATAGCACAGGTGGAGAATGTAGACATCGCCCAGACAATAGCTGTAGGCGACGGAGCCAACGACCTTCCCATGCTAACGACCGCCGGCCTCGGGATAGCCTTCCACGCAAAACCCAAAGTAAAAGCCAACGCCCCCCAAGCCATCTCCACAATAGGCATCGACGGCGTCCTCTACTTCCTCGGCTTCAAAGACTCCTTCATCTAACCCCTTAATCCCCCACTCATCCTGACTTTTTATCATGCGCTTAAACACCGACAAAGGAGACTCTTATATCGTTTTGCGTAAATCGGCTCAACCTGTAAAGTAAGCAGTTATCATAACACAATGTAAAGATATTAGTGCCGAGGCGGAAGCCGTAGGGTTCCAATCCCCCGTAAATTCCCAC
>CAZWJO010000101.1:0-11236 GCA_964634905.1 uncultured Sangeribacter sp. | reverse complement strand
GACCAGTCCGACAACTTGACAACTTGACAACTCGACAACTTGACAACTTGACAACACATATATGACAGCTATCAAACTGACAAAACACCTCGGAATCCTCCTCGCCGCGCTGATGCTCCTGGGGTGCCCGCTCGCCCAAGCCCAGAAAGCCGCCGTGAAGACCAACCTCCTATACGATGCCCTCCTGACTCCCGACCTGGGCCTGGAAGTCAAGCTCGCACCGCAATGGACGCTCGACGTCACCGGCAACGTCAACTTCTGGAAAATCAACCAGCACCGCTGGAAACAGTGGAGCGTGCAGCCAGAGGCCCGCTTCTGGTTCTGCCAGGCGTTCTCCGGCCATTTCCTGGGGGCGCACCTCATCGGCGGACAGTACAACTTCGGCAACCTCCCCCTCGGGTTCAAGTTCCTCGGCACTGACTTCGGGCAGCTGCGCGACAACCGCTTCCAAGGCTGGATGGGTGGCGCCGGCGTCGCATACGGCTACAGCTGGATCCTCGACAGGCATTGGAATCTTGAGGCCGAACTCGGGATAGGCTGGATATACGCCCACTATGACAAATATCCATGCGCGGTATGCGGCACCAGACTCGACTCCGGCAACCATAACTATTTCGGACCGACAAAGGCTGCAATCAACATTGTCTATATTTTCTGACCCCTCCATCAACGTATATTATGAAACATAGATCATATTCAATTTTAGCTTTGTGCGCAGCCCTGGCACTGCCGTATGCGGAGGAGTCCATCGCAGCCACTGAATCCATCGAGACACCGTCTTTGTTGAAGGTGGAGCGTATTCAGGTGACGCACGCTGACTCGCTTCTTACCCTCTCTTTCGACATCATGCCCAAGCGCGTCAAGCCGGGCCGCGACCGCCAGGTGATTTTCACTCCCATCGTCCGCAGCCTTGGTGAAGGGCAGAAGGACTCCGTGGTGCTGAGCCCGATAACAGTTGCGGGGAGGAACCGCTATTTCACCTACCTCCGTGAGGGCAGAATAGCTGTCGGTGACCCCATCTACAAGGCGGGCGACAAGGGAGTCATCGAGTATTCCCGCTCCGTGGAATGGCAGCCCTGGATGTACAACTCGGAGGTGTTCATGCGCGAGGAGGTGCAGGACTGCTGCCGCCCAATAAAGCCTCTCTGCGACACGCCGATAGCCACCATAGACAAGTTTGATAACATCACCCACGGAATAGACGAGATCGAATATGTGGCGCTTACGGGCGACAGCGCAGTAGAACTTGAGATGCAGGGAAGCGCGTATGTAGATTTCATTGTCAATCGGACTGAGATTCGCGACAACTATCGCAAGAACCCGGAGGAGTTGAAAAAGATCATCGAGTCGATCAATGTCGTCAAGAATGATCCTGACGCCACTATAACACGCCTGACCATCAAGGGATTTGCATCTCCTGAAGGAAGCTATGACAACAATGTCCGTCTTGCTATCGGTCGTACAGAGTCTCTTAAGGAATACGTGCGTAAGAAATACGATTTCGACCCTGAGATAATGTACACCAACTATGAGCCGGAGGATTGGGACGGTCTGCGGGCGTGGCTGGAGCATGCCACCATCCCCAACCGTGACAAGATCATGGCGATTGTAGACTCTGACCTTGCCCCCGACCCCAAGAACGACGCCATTATGCGCCAATTCCCGGAGCAATACAGACTGCTGCTCGATAGTGTCTACCCCGGCCTCCGCCACTCCGACTATACGGTCCGCTACAAGATCAAGACCTTTGTTGACATTGAGGAGTTGAAACGAGTGTATGAAAAAACGCCGGAACGACTACGCCCTGTTGACTTTTATCGGGTTGCAGAGACATACGATCCGGGAAGCGAAGAATTTGACGAGGTGCTTCTCAAAGCTTCAGAATATTATCCCCACGACCCTGAAGCCTCAGTCAATGCTGCGAATATTTTGCTGAGAAGAGGCATGTTAGAGGAAGCTGCCGAAAAAATGGTAAGGGCAGGTGAAAGTGGAGAAGCTTACTTCACACGCGGTAAGATTGCTTTGATCAATCACGATTACCAGAGGGCTGAACTTCTTTTCAAGAAAGCTAAAGAGCTTGGCATTGAGCGGGAGGAAAGTCTGCTGAATAGGTTGCAACAAGCAGTCGGAAATGAGATAGTCACATATTTCATAACCCCGGATGAAGAGAACAATAATAAAGTTGAAAACGAATAAAATAGAAAAATATATGAAAAAGCGTATTTTTGGTATTGCCGGGGCTATTGCCTTATTGCTATTTGAAGCTTGCTCAAATGATACTCTGGATCCGAATAAGAACCAGAATATCCTTAACACTGATGAAACTTCCGGAGGAGTCTATCTTGCGGTTGATTTTATGATGTCAAACGGTAAGAATGACACTCGAAGCGAGACTCTTGATCCAGACTATAATCATGATAATCCCAATCAGAGCTCTTCTGGTGAGGAGGTTGGCAACGATTCAGAAAATTTCGTGGGATCGGCTCTTATTGTCATAGCTGCTACAGAGGATAAGACATCCGGGACTGGCGATGATAAGACTGTAATAAAAAAGAATGGTCTTATTGTGGCTGGAGAAGTGCCAAGTAATCGTATTCTCACTACAAGCACAACCGACGGAAATAAGCAATATAAAGCTATCGCACGGCTTCAGAAAGAGAATCTCAACACTTTCTATACGGCTTACTCTGGCGCTGAAAAAATTCCGGAGGTCTATGTGTTTGTATTCAGTAATCCTACTGTAGATCTGCTTTCTCAATTTAATGGTGAAACTAAATTTGGTTCAGATTCATGGATTAATAAAGTGTGTGATGTGGTTCAAGGTGGAGATGCATCAATCAATAAAAATGTTGGAATTTGGGGAACAAATTCTTTCTTAATGAATAATGTAAGCTTCGCAAAACGTGAACTTCCGAAGCAACTCCTTGATTGGGATAATTTTTCGACGGTAGATAAACCATTCCATCTGTCTGCTGATAACCCAGGATCGGTTAATAATGGAGATGATCCCGAAAACGGAATAAAGAGGGGTCCGGTTTTAGTAGAGCGTTCGGTAGCAAGATTTGATTTCAAGGATGGTTCGGGAAATAATAACACTTATTCTGTACTATTCAATACTAATGAAAATGGAGATCCGGATAAGGCTCAACCTATTGTGGATGTCCAAATTCAGAAGATGTGTCTCGTCAATATGAGTAATAAGTTTTATTATATCCCTCGTGTCAGCCCCGATGGTTATGAGGCAAATGCTGAATTTTTTAAGCCTGAACTTCCATGGACTAAAAACACTGATGGTCTTTACACCGGAGGAAATTATGTTGTCGGACCATACGCTTCTGTGTTTGGTGGTGCGCCATTGAATACGGACTTCTCAAATTATTTCAATTTCCCATTTTTTGAAAATAACGGATCATTCAATAATGAACAAATGAGTTCTGATCGTTGGGATGTGGTAAAAGTCGAAGATGTTTTGAATGGCACAACTGATAATTATAAAGGTGTTGATGGTAGTGGTAATCCCGGTCAATACCGTATATGGCGTTATGTGACTGAGAATGTAATTCCTAGTGGTTCTATAATTCCTCTTGGTTCAGACGGTAAGCCTACTGGTACTGCCGATCCAAACAAACAAGTTAATGGCATATCGACTGGCGTGGTCTTTAAGGCAAAACTACAGGGCGGTTTCAAAGAGGGAGTAGAATACTATGAAGAGAAGTGGAATGAAGGCGCAATTGAGAATCTTTCCAAATGTCTGGATGGGCAACCTTTTAAATATAATGGTGAAAATGTAGATCAAATAAATGGCAGTTCTACTTATGATCCCATACTATATTATTATAGCGGACATCTTTATATGGGTTGGCGTCATATTCGTCAGGCTGCCATACAAGCCTCTGTAACGATAAATACCGCTGGCCACATTGAGATTAATCGCTCCAATAGTCTCTACAAAGCAGTCTTTGGCGATGGTCCCATACCACCCGTATTTAAGAAAGAAGATGATAAACTCATTGGGGGGCAACAGATGTATGTTGATGCTGATGGGGGGTATCATGCATTTGATGATCCCCAATGGGATAAAAGTTGGCCCCTTAAAGGAGAGGCGACAGAGACTACATCGGATGGATATTTGGCTTATCTCGAAAGTGCAAACTACGCATGGAGTGTTTGGGCAGATGATGGAAAGGAATTGTCCGACAACGATGGGCATGTCAGTGAAGAATTGGAAGCAATGCGAGCTGCTGTGACTGCTGCCGGGATCACAATTTTCCAGTCTTCAGTCGATGATGACTATGGTGCAGGCTATTATTGTTATTACTACTATTGGAATCGCCATAACGATAACGGTCTCAATGGCTCTATGGGTCCGATGGAATTTGCAGTGGTACGCAACAATGTATATAAACTCTCCGTAGATGGCATCAATCGCCTTGGTCACCCGCGAATTCCTGAAAATGATCCAAATAATCCTGTCCCTGAAACTCCGGATGAAAGTGATGAGATTTATCTCGATGTGAGTATCAAAATTGTTCCTTGGGTAGTTCGTGTAAATAGCATAATATTTTAAATCAATTGTTTGTATATGATTCGTAGGTCTTACATTCATCGCATAATGTCTATGGTCGGTGTAGTTACGCTTTCTTGCGTGGCTATATCGCTATCTTCATGCGATAAGGTGTTTGAGGACCTGAATCCGTGTCCACAAGGTTTACGGCTGCGTTTCGTAAATGACTTCAACATGGAATTTGCCAATGCTTTTCCATCACAAGTGGAATGTCTGACGCTCCTTGTCTATAACAGTGATGGCACATTTTGTGACATCTACCATGCTTCCGCCCCAGAGATTTCTGATGAGAACTGGAGAATGGAAATTGATTTATCGCCGGGAGAATATAATCTATTAGCCTATGGTGGTATGGATTGTGTTGATGCCTCTTTTAAGTTTGTCCAAGCCCCTGCTCAGACATTGATGGAGAATCTTGTGGTATATCTTCCTTCGGAATTCATTACCTCCCCACGAGGTACAGAGCTGCATCCTCTTTTTTATGGGGCTCTTAATGTAAGGGTTCCCGAGGAGGATTCAGACTATACTGACGCAACTGTCAATATGATGAAGGACACGAACAATCTGCGTATAATCCTTCAGAATCTTGATGGTAGTCCCGTAGATGATAAGGATTTCTCTTTCACTGTCACTGCCGATAATACTCTTTTCAATTACCAAAATAACATTATTCCTGCAGGAATAAAGGAATTTTATCCATGGGCATCGGGAACAGAGATTGTAGGCACAAGCGGAATTGATGATCGTCCTGTTCAGGTTGGGTTTGCTGAGTTCAGTCTTTCCAGATTTATGGCTTCGTCATCTGCACGGCTAATCATCAAAAAATCTGACGATCAGCAAACTGTACTGGCGATTCCATTAGTAGATTATTTGTTATTGCTCAAGAGTCAGCAGTTCCAATCGATGTCTTCTCAAGAGTTTCTCGATAGGGAAAGCAGATGGAGCATGCTGTTTTTCCTTGACGGTGGAAGCCATTGGATCTCAACCCAGATTATTATTAACAACTGGATAGTGCGCATTAATAATATTGATATTTTCGGTTAATGGTTGTAAAGCGATTGTTACATTTTATGTTTGCCCTATTGACAATGCAGGGTCTCACATCGTGTGTCTACGATGCTTCCGACGATTGCCCTCCGGAATTCCCCGTAGCAGACGAGCCACAAATGGTCAACCTGTCTTTTTCCGTAGTGGCTCTTGTAGGAGGCGACCCGGATTTGTCACGCGGGGTGCCATCTACCACTCCCAATGAGGATGATTATTTTGAGAATGCATTGGATGAGTATGAATTGATCCATCAACTGCGTGTCATCATTATCAGGGAGAATGGAGAGATTGAACAAAACCGTATGGTGACAATCAAAGATGGGGCAATCCGATACGATAATCTTGAGTTTCTTGTCCATTCAGGAGAGAAGAAGAAGATATATCTGATGGCAAACTGCGGAAATGTAGACTATGACTTCGACAGGCTCAAGCCGGGGTCGGCATATACAGAGCCATTGATGGAAGACATTGTCATCAATGCGGCTGAAAGCACCAATATTCTTGTCGACAACTCGGTGAATGCTTCTGAAAAGAGATATGTCCCAATGTCTGAAGTGCATGAGGTGAGGATCGATCGCCCCGACGACGGGATGCAGGTTTCTGATGTGAAAATAGGACCCCTATTTATAACCCGGGCGGTGGTGAAATTCTCCTTTTCTATCTCTGCAGATTATGGCTCAGGGCTTTTCATTACCGGAATCACTGTCAATAAGATTGCAGACAAAGAGTTCTTGCTTCCTAAGGATGCCAAGTATTTCCCTCCGAAAGAGGATTCTCCTATTGCAAATTGGACAGGAGCTGATGATCCTGAATTGTTGGGGAGGTTTATCATAAATTATAATACCCCGGTTGCCTCATACACATCCATATCGTTCATTCCTCAGACTCCTATTGAGCTTGTGCCTTACAAGACCATAGACTGCAGACCGGCTTTATATTATTGCGAAAGCTTGTTTAATCATCCATATTCGGTGTCAATCGCGGTCGCAGAGAAAGATCCAGAAGGAAATCCTGCTGATCCGGCTATCTTTGCCCCTGTCAACCTTCCTAATCTCCCTCTTCTTCCTCGCAACACTCATGTTAAGATCAACATGAGATTGAGTAAAACGGAAATTAAGGATTGCGAAGTGAGGATTGTTCCATATATCGGGGTCTCATTGGAACCAAATTTTGGAGTAGACCGAGACTCTCCTATAGTAGAAACCCCTCAAGAATCTTAGTTGATGAAGTTGAAGTTGTCTCTCATATCAGTTCTCATCTTCTTGCTTATCTCGGCAACCTCATGTGTCATGGATCGACTTCACGACACCGTCGAGATAGGCGAAGGGACTGCTAATGTCACTGCTGAGATTTCATTCGACCAACTAACACCGGCATTGACGCGCGCCACTTCAGGTGGCACTTCAGGCACCGCAATCAATGACATGACCAGTATTTGCGTGTTGCTGTATAAGGTAGACGGTTCTGTATTGACTGACGATAAGGGTAAGCCTCTCAAGTATTATTTCAGCAACGTACAGACAGAGATTGTTGACCATAATAAACCCTCTGATATGGGAGGGGCAGATTGGGTTCAGACGGATGCGACATCTACTGTGAATGCTTCCATAAAATTGACCAATGTCCCCTACGGTAAATATCATATCTACGCCATTGCAAATGTGCCGGAGTCTGAATTCTCAGAAGAAGTCATAACCGACATTGATAAGGTCAAGTCGCTGCATTTCGCTTGGAACAAACAAGATATAGCTGCCAACTGCCAGATGTTTGGCTATTTCTCCGACGACAATTCAAGCAAAGGTTTTGATGCCCCTTTAATTGCCATTAAGCAACCTAATCAGACTCTCCATGCATGGGTAAAGCGTCTGACCTCAAAAGTGACTGTCGCTTTTGATGGAAGCAATCTTTATGACGACGTCAACATCTATCTCATAAGCTCCACAATTAAAGATATCCCTGCCAACTGCTATCTCGGTCAAGATAATTCCCCGGGTTCATATACTCCTGCCGATAATGAAATGAATAAGTTGATTTCATCCGGGGAGACCATTATGTATGTCGATGAACCTGAAGGGACGCCTTATGATAAAAACTGGCCCGCAATAGTATCTAATAATAATCCAGTCTATGGATTTAATACATTTGCTCTTAATGATGCTTCCAGAACGTGGGCTCAGAAACTCGAGGCGCAACATGGCGAGAGTGTCAATGCTTTGTATTTTTTCGAAAATATGCAAGGAACAGGTACTCCCGGATTGGCAAGTGATAAATGGCAAGTGGTGGAAGGAAGTACGGATTCGACTAAGCCTTCATACCCTAATGGCAATACTATTCCAGACGGTACAGATGACACAGATCCTGCAATTACAGGATATAAGGATAATAAAATACATGGCACTTACGTCGAGGTGAAGGCCTATTATATATCTAATAATCCGAATGATATTTCACAAGGCGAAATAACATATCGCTTTATGATTGGCAAAGACACTCATACTGATTTCAACGCCGAGCGTAACCATCACTATAAGGTAACTCTCTACTTTAAAGGATATGCCAACGACGTAGACTGGCACATAGACTATGACCAAGACCCTGAGATTGTCGGCACAACCCCTAACTATATCTCTTATCTTTATAATCAACAGATGGACTATTCATTCACTGTAGTAGGAGGAGAGTTGTTGGAATTGACGGCTGAGATACCAAATAATGAAATCACCCAAGGCAGCTGGCATCCTATGGCGAGCCAAGTGAAGAATGAAAATCCAGCTGACGTCTATTGGACAGGGCCAGTTTATGACCCGGGACCATGGAACGGATTTTTGTCTTTGAGGAAAACTACGGTCAATGAATATAATCCCCCTGAAGGAGCTACTATTATATATGGCTTTAATAAGGAGGTATTCTATGGTCGTGCGAGCGATGGAGCCGAACAATATAACTTAGGCTATCGGGAGTATGTGAAAGACGGCAATATAGTAGAAATAAATAGCGATTACTCTATTGATGAGACCTCCCCGGGCACATGGAAGGTGACTGTCCCTATGTATACACGTCCTCGCGTTATGGTCGCTACGACTGGATATACCGGTAATAATCCCTATGTGGCATACAATCGTCAATCACAAGTTATTTTCTCGGCTAAAGTGCGAAAGAATGGCATCGACTACAACTTGAAAGATACCATTGACTTGCTTCAAGCAAGGCGTATAGTAAACCCTAAGGCTGTATGGAGAGAAGCGAATAGTGTTAAGCCATTTCATGTGCAATTGAAGATAAGAGAGTCTCAGATGGGTAGAAATTTTATCAACCTACTATCATACGGCCCATGGAAAGCTGAGGTAATACTGGGTGATGATTGGATTGATTTGGATCCGACTCCTGGAGCTTCCGAACGTAGGGAAGATGGTCATATTTATGGAAGCGGCAACCAATACGCATCAGATAATGCCGCTGGAAGGACTATCGATTTCACAATCAAGCCAAAAGGTACGACTTCATCGCCTCGTGGAGGTATCATTCGGATATACTATAACAATTATTCCTGCGTACATAACATTTTCGTCCGTCAAGGCTACGAACCTGTTCAATTCTATAATGAAGGTCCCATGTGGCATACATGCAATTTGAGAGTAGGGGATGACTGGAGTTCGAGGTTAACGGCTCAAGAGGTTGAAAAACCTCAATATGAGGGCTCATATTTTAGACAAAAAAACAGAATACAGCCCATCGATGCAAGTTCAAATACGGCTCCTTCTCCATTTGTGTTAGTCAATGGAATGGATAAACTTTTTAATATAGCAGGATTGGATGGAACAATCAAATTTACCGAAACTTGGGAAGGAATAAATGGTGGAACTTTATCGTATGGTGATGGATGGTGGGGAAATTTCAATGTCAAATTAGACAATAAGACGGTGGTTTGTAGAATGCCAAGAACTTCAGATATTAATGCTATTATTAGCAACCCAAATACCATATTTGGATATGGCATCATCTATGGAGATGAGGCTGAGGACACCCAAGAGAAAGTAGAGAATGCGTACGAGGCTTCACCGGAAAATCCATCATATTATGGAATGCGTGGTGTCATTGTATGTGATGAATCAACTGGAAATCAGATTTTCTTCCCAATAGCAGCCTCTGGATTTGGACGATTTAAGCAATATAGCCCCATCACTGTTTTTGATCGTCTTCCAGGCGGCTGGGGAGGAGTAGTGCAATATTCATCCAGATATGCACTGTTCCCTGAAGATCAAAGTGATCCGGCTCAAAATGTAATATACAAACCATTGTTCTATGATATCTATACATCCCAAGGCACGTTATATTGGCTAAATTGGGGTTCGGTAATAGATATCAATTATCTTACATTAGGATTTCGTGTTTCTTCTGCAGAAGATGCAAAAGTCACTTTTAAAACAGATGCAGACCCTTCAGGAACGGATGCCCTTCATATACGTTTAGTACATGATAAGAACTAATTCCCAAGATGACACATAATATACGTCTACAGCCGGCTTTTTCATCTCACATCATACCTTAGGATTATTTTCTTTTCAAGCTGGAAGCGACTTCAATGTAGAACTTTCTACAATAGTAAGCCTTATTTTTCGAATTCTGACTAAGGAGTATCTTCCCAAAGATTGGGTTGCCCTATGCTCAAGCTGCTTGGGGCTGACAAAGAGCATAACAAAAGCGAAATAAATTTGCATTTCAAAAAATAATTCCTATATTTGCAAATGCAGATGATTGTGCGACATCACTCAATAGTTTGGAATGTCCTTGGATGAAATCCATAGAATTTCTCGTCAGTAAGCATTATTTTTCAGCTACCCCGGAAATGCGGATTTATCGAAAAAAAAACGATTGTCGCCATTATTCTGCAATGGGAATGACGGCGACAAGCTGTTTCTACATCATTATAAAAACAAACTGACGGTATGGTTGTTCAATTCATTAACATAGTTACATATTTTTTAACATATTTTGATTCCTCTGATATAAAATTGCTTACGCCCCTTATCCTGAGAAAAAGTGGAGAAAAAAGAAAAAATATTTGCACAGGGAGGAAATCTGTTGTAATTTTGCATCCGCAATCGGGAAACGAGGGGGCACAGAAATGAAAGCCCGGCCGAGTGAAGACGGTTGCGTACAAAGAGAACAATGACATGATGCCACAAGACATGCAACGCTGAAAACCATATTCAGCGAGGCGAGAGACAAGGGAACACGAGGTAAATTCTCGGGGTTCACGTCAATGAGATTCCATCCTTATATAAGAGAGGCCGGGGAAAACAAAACTTTGAAGATATATATATATAGGATATATAACTAACAATGGAGAGTTTGATCCTGGCTCAGGATGAACGCTAGCGGCAGGCTTAACACATGCAAGTCGGACGGCAGCGGGGGAGGGGCTTGCCCCTCCTGCCGGCGAGTGGCGCACGGGTGAGTAACACGTATGCAACCTGCCCCCGCCTGGGGTACAACCCTGCGAAAGTAGGGCTAATACCGCGTATATCCCCGAGGGGCATCCCTTGGGGAGGAAAGGAGAGATCCGGGCGGGGATGGGCATGCGGCGCATTAGCCAGTCGGCGGGGTAACGGCCCACCGAGGCGA
>CAZWJO010000100.1:0-11251 GCA_964634905.1 uncultured Sangeribacter sp. | reverse complement strand
TCATAACCCGGAGGTCTCGAGTTCAATTCTCGATCCCGCTACAAAAAAGTCGCTTTCAAAAGCGACTTTTTTGTTTATTACTCGGTAACATCGTAGAGACGCATCGCCCCCGTGTGTCCGCTCTTCTTGTTAGATTTCTGAAGATTTCAACTTCTCTGCATTTTCAGCCACAATCAGTCTGTCGATACACTCCTGTATATCCCCATCCATAAATGTCCCAAGATTATATACTGTGTAATTGATGCGATGGTCGGTCATGCGTCCCTGTGGGAAATTATATGTCCGGATCTTCGCTGAACGATCGCCCGTACTGACCATTGTCTTCCTCTTCGAGGCTATATCATCAAGATATTTCTGATGCTCACGGTCGTATATGAAAGTCCTCAATCGAGAGAGGGCTCTCTCCTTATTCTTAGGTTGGTCGCGTGTTTCTGTGCATTCTATCAAGATTTCTTCCACGACTCCTGTATTAGGATTTTTCCAGTTATAACGAAGTCTGACACCGGACTCGACCTTATTGACATTCTGTCCCCCCGCACCTCCGGAACGGAAAGTGTCCCATCTGATCTCTCCTTCATGGATTTCTACATCAAATTCTTCCGCTTCCGGAAGGACTGCAACAGTCGCAGCCGAAGTATGCACACGTCCCTGAGTCTCAGTTACCGGGACCCTTTGCACACGGTGCACTCCACTCTCATACTTCATTGTGCCGTACACTCCATCGCCCGAAAGAGTGAACACTATCTCCTTGTATCCTCCGGCAGCTCCTTCAGAGGTATTGCTCACAGAGAGGCTCCATCCCTTGCGCTCTGCATATTTCTGATACATCCTGAAGAGATCGCCGGCAAAGAGGGCAGCCTCGTCTCCTCCTGTTCCTCCGCGAATCTCCACCACGCAGTTCTTCGAGTCATCCGGATCAGGAGGGATCATCAGAAGCTTTATCTCTTCTTCAAGTTTAGGAAGCTCCCGTTGAGCCTCGTCAAGTTCTTCGCGAGCAAGTGCACGCATTTCTTCGTCGTCCTCTTCGGCAATCACTGCCTTTGCCTCTGCAATATTCGATAGCGTAGTGCGGTAGCGGTCTGCCGATTTAAGAATCTTTTCTAAATCGTGGTATTCTTTTGTCAACTTGACATATCGTTTTTGATCAGATATTACGGCAGGGTCGGTGATTAACGTCGATATCTCATCAAATTTTGCATCAAGTCCTTCAAGTCGTTCTAATATAGTCGCCATATAATCTTATTCCGATATTGAGAAGTTTATCATAATATGCATATTACCCTAATTGTTTTTTAATTGAGAAACAAAGACTTTGAGTGATTCATTAATGATAATGGCTTCTTTGTGCGGAGTGGAAGACAATTATGCATTATGAATTATGCATTATGAATTATAAAAAAGAAGACCAACACTCTTCGAGTATTGGTCTTGGTAGCCGATCCGGGACTCGAACCCGAGTCTCCACCGTGAGAGGGTGGCGTGCTAACCGCTACACTAATCGGCCATTTAAATCATGATGACCTAAATCATCATGATGTCTTTTCTTTTTGACGATGCAAAGTTAGTAAGAATTTTTGAACTGTGCAAATATTTTTGAGAAAATTTCTAAATTTTTGTTTCAGTCCTTTCTTTGGCGATGCATCCGTCGGGGATTTTCTGATTACTCAGCGGGCTGTTCTTCTGTTGCGGCTGCTTCGTTTGAAAGAGCCTCTTTGGCTGCTGCTTCAGCTGCTGCGAGCTTCTCTGCTTTCTTCTTTGCTACTTCCTCTCCCTTTGCCTTGTTCTGAGCTGACTCAGCATCAAAACGAGCTTTTGCATCTGCAGCTGCCTTTGCATCTTTCTTTGCCTGGAATGCATTGGCCACCTTGGCACGGTCTGCCTTCCATGCGTCGAAACGCTTCTGTGCCTCTTCTTCTGTGAAGGCACCTTTCTTTACGCCTCCACGTAGATGCTTCATCAGCATTACGCCTTCTCTTGAAAGAATTGAGCGAACTGTGTCTGTCGGAAGTGCTCCCACTTCTACCCAATACAAAGCACGGTCGAAGTCTAAACTTATTGTAGCAGGATTAGTGTTCGGATTATATGAACCTATCCTTTCAATAAATTTACCATCACGTGGTGCCCTGCTATCGGCGACTACAATGGGATAGTAAGCGTAGCCTTTACGGCCATGACGCTGTAATCTGATTTTTGTTGCCATAAAACTTGCCGGTTTATTGAATTGAGTTATTTGTTTCGCTTGCAAAAATTATGTCCGGCAAGACATAAAGCCTGCAAGCGAATGCAAAATTACTGCTTTTTTCTGAATTGTGCAACTTTTTATCAAAGTTTTTTTTCTCTGTGTGCCCTCTGTGTGAGCTAATCAGTCCAAAACTTCAAGTTTTACGGTGAAATGGCGCATCAGTTCTGCTTCCCACTTGATTTTTACGCCCCTTGTGATCTCGTGGCGACGATCATAGACATTCTTAAGAGCTGCCGCTATGACATTCATGTGATTGTCTGTATATGTCCTTCTGCAGATGCATAGGCGTAGAAAATCGTTGCCATCAAATCTATTCTCTCGGGTCACTGGATCGCGGTCTGCGAGCATATAGCCAATCTCGCATCCTCTCACTCCTGCCTCAAGATACAGCTCTATTCCAAGACGAACCCCAGGGAATTCTTCTTTCGGCACACGATCAAGCACCTTGTCTGCATCAACAAAGATAGCGTGGCCTCCTACAGGACGCTGATATGGAATGCCATACTCATCAAGTTTCGATGCCAGATATTCTACTTGTTTGATACGTGTCTGGAGCATGTCAAATTCTGTGTTTTCGTCAAGTCCGACTGCCAATGCTGCCATATCGCGGCCGTTCATTCCTCCGTATGTAAGGAAGCCTTCAAATGGAATGAGGAAGAACTTGGCGCCTTCATAAATATCTTCCCATTTTGTCGCGATGAAGCCACCCATATTCACAAGTCCGTCTTTCTTCGACGACATTGTCATGCCATCTGCGTAGGAGAACATTTCTCGACATATCTCCTTGATGGTCTTGTCCTTGAATTCAGGTTCTCGCGTCTTGATGAAATATGCGTTTTCTGCAAAGCGTGCGCTGTCAAAGAATACTCGTTTGCCATATTTGTCTGCCAATGCACGCACACCGCGAAGATTCTCCATAGAGACCGGCTGCCCACCTGCAGTGTTGTTGGTGATGGTGACTATGATGAAAGGTATCTTATCGCAATGTTTTTCAAGCTCGGCCTCAAGTTTCTTCAAATCAACATTTCCTTTGAAAGGAACTTCAAGCTGGGTATTCTTGGCCTCGTCTACGGTGCAATCCACAGCAAAAGCCTTTCTTGATTCGATATGCCCTTTGGTAGTGTCAAAGTGTGAATTGCCCGGGACATAATCGCCTTCTTTCACGAGATATGAGAAAAGTACATTTTCTGCAGCGCGTCCTTGATGGGTCGGGAGGACGTAATCGAAACCTGTTATTCTCTTGATAGTGTCTTTGAGCTCGTAGAAGCTTCGTGCTCCGGCGTATGATTCGTCGCCGGTCATCATCGCTGCCCACTGGCGGTCGCTCATGGCCCCTGTGCCTGAGTCGGTAAGACAATCGATGTAGACGTAATCGCTTTTTAGCATGAAAACGTTGTTGTCTGCTTCACGGAGCCATTTCTCACGCTCTTCGCGAGTGCTTTTCTTGATGGGCTCCACCATCTTGATTTTCCATGATTCTGCAAAAGGTAGTTCCATAAATTATTAAGGATTTTTATGTTTTTTTTCTGACCGCAAATTTACTCCCTTTTTTTGAAATATGCAAATTTTATACTAAAAATATTCCTGCAAGTGAAAACAAAAAAGCCTTCCGAATTATTCAGAAGGCTTTTGGGAGGTTCCAAGCGGATTCGAACCGCTGTGAACGGTTTTGCAGACCGGTACCTAACCACTCGGACATGGAACCATTTGCAACTGTCGAAGAGCTATCCTCTCAATTGCGATGCAAAGTTAATGCTTTTTTTTGATTCCTCCAAATTTTTCTTCAAAAAAAATCAGAATTTCTATAAAAAACATTGCCATTCATCTTCCAAATACTATTTTCCCATAACCCTATTAACTATTAACCCCTATAACCCTCAATTTTCGCTTGCGAAAGTTGAATCATATCTTCTTCCCGTAGCGTGCATATATCTCCACTCCTAATTTCTTCGCTTTTTCTATGTCTTCCGGCTTAGATGCATCTACTCCATATTTGCTTAGCTTTGGAATGACAACCGGTGTTCCCGGACGTATCCTGTCTGGGTGTCCAAGAAATGATTTGTTCTCTTCATATATATATGGCCAAAGATTGTAATTGCCATAATGTGCTTTAGCCATAGTCGTCAGATATCTCATAGTGCCTATTGTGTCATAGACCAAGGCATCCGAAGGAGCCGTAGGCACTTCTTCTTCTGTTTCGTTGTAAGGTGCTGAATCTGCCATGCTATCAGACACTGTATCTGATTCGACTGTTTCCGCATCAGATGAAAGAGCTTTATTCCCATCTACGGATCCTGAGACCTGAGTTGCGGCAGCCGTTTTATTCGTTTTGTTGAATATGCCGTTGAAATCATGCCCGGAGAAGACATACCATATTATTAAGGTGGCAAATATTGCAACTACAGCAGCTCCAAAGGCAATTTTAAATCCCCCCATCCAATTTCTTCTGCCGGAATCTTCTTCTTCATGAGCTTCAAGTCCCTCAGAATTGTCAGTCGCTGTTTCTGTCTGTGCATCATCATCATTATTGGTATCAATATCCTCTTCATCAGAAGATGATGCTTCCTGATTATCGCTTGATCCTTCTTCGGTTTCAGTTTCGGAGTTATCGATATCAGCTATCTTGCTTTCTTCATCTTTGATGGCGATCACTTCTTCGTCATTTGTTTTGGCTTCTATCTCGGAGTCAGATATGGAAGCTACAAAATCCGAACTATTTTCGATCGCTTCTTCATTGTTTGCATTCGCTACAGCCTCTGAGGAAATTTCTATATTTAATGGCAATGCTTCAGTTTCGTCTTTGGTTTGTGGGTCAGTTTCCTCTTTTGATTCGTGAGTTTCCGTTGAATCTACAAGGATTGTGGAGGCAGTTTCAAGAGTCAGCACTTCATGCTCTTGTTGGGTTGAAAGGTCCTCATTTTCATTTTGGAATTCAATGTCTACCTTATTGAAAAGCTGATCGATATCGGCGTCATCACTGATTTCAATTGCTGTGAATGCCTCAAAAGGAGCGTTGATCGCTTCTGCAAGTTCCTTAGAGGGAATGAACACCACCTTGGTATGCCCCGATATCTCCATTGGTTCCCCTGTTGTGACATCCACACTGCGTCTCGGCTCTACCCGAGTGAGCCGGAATGTTCCAAGACCTTTGATCTTGATGCTTTCATGAGCTTCAAGCGTTTCGCTTATCAAAGAGAAGAATTCTCGCAAAAAATCTTCCGAAAATCTCTTTGACCTTCCCGATTTGTCAGCCAGCAGGGTTGCAAGCCGAGGAAATGTAATCTTGTTATTCATGGTTGCGGACTTTCTGTTTTAGCAATGTCGATGGTTTGAATGTCAGTGTGATTTTCGGTGGAATTAGCATTCTTTTCCCATTAGAGGGTTGGATGGCTATTCTTTCTATCCGCTTGCGGGGTTCAAAACTGCCAAATCCGGGAAAGGATATGGTGTCTCCGTCAAGTGCAGTGTCTGTAAGCACCTGACAAAAAGCCCCTATCATCTCTGCTGTCTCATCTTTCCCTGCATTGATCCTTTGACTCAATGTCTCTAAAAATGTTTTATGGTCCATCTGCTGATACCGGTTTCTTTCAATGATTATGCAAAAATAATCATTATTTTTTTAACATCAAAATATTATTCATGCTTTGATTAAAATTTGCGTGTTTTTTATGAAAATATACTTTTTTAGTTCTAAACAATCCGTTTTTTTTGGATTACTTGATTTTATTGATTAATTTTGCACTTCAAATAACGTGAATTATTGATTTTATTCAACTATGAAAAAAAGTCCCCTTCAGAGAGTACGTGCTGAGTATCAGCCTAAGCTCCCAAAAGCACTTCGTGGTGCTGTGAAACTCGAAATCGGTGCTCCTACAGAGTCTGTTGCCGATCAGGAAGAAATCAAAAAACTTTTCCCCAACACTTATGGTCTCCCCATCGTGGAGTTTAAGGAGGCTGAAAATCCTGAGCGCGTGGAAGAGCCATTCAATGTTGGTATCATCCTATCAGGAGGGCAGGCTCCTGGTGGCCACAATGTGGTCAGTGGTATTTTCGACGCTCTAAAGAAACTCAACAAGGAAAATCGTGTGTATGGTTTCTTGATGGGACCTTCTGGTTTCGTCGATCATCAATATATGGAGATTACTGAAGGTTTCCTCAAAGACTATCGTAATACCGGTGGTTTTGATATCATTGGCTCCGGACGTACTAAACTTGAAAACCCTGAGCAGTTTGATGCAGGTCTCAAGATTCTGAAGGAACTCAACATCAAGGCACTTGTGATTATTGGCGGTGACGATTCTAACACAAATGCATGTGTCCTTGCTGAATATTACAAGGCTAACGGTGCTGGAGTTCAGGTAATCGGCGTGCCTAAGACTATCGACGGCGACCTCAAGAATAAGTGGATTGAGACTTCTTTCGGTTTTGACACTGCTTGCAAGGTATATTCTGAAGTAATCGGTAATATTCAGCGTGACTGCAACTCTGCTAAGAAGTATTATCACTTTATCAAGCTTATGGGCCGCTCCGCAAGCCACATTGCTCTCGAATGTGCACTTGAATGTCAGCCTAACTATTGCATCATTTCTGAGGAAGTGAAGGCTAAACGCATGACTCTCGACAATATTGTCAACCAGCTTTGCTATATGATCGTAGAGCGTGCCAAGATGGGTTGGAACTTTGGTACAGTTCTTGTTCCGGAAGGTCTTATAGAGTTCATCCCTTCAATGAATAAGCTCATTTCTCAGCTTAATGATATTCTTGCCGAACATGCTGACGAGCTTGATCCTCTCCAGGAGTTGGATAAACTCAATGCAATCCTTAAATATCTCGAACCTGCTGAGGCTGAACTTTTCCATTCACTTCCTAAAAACATTGCTCTGCAGCTTAGTCTTGACCGTGATAGTCATGGAAATGTGCAGGTATCCTTGATTGATACTGAGGAACTCCTTGCTGATATGGTAGGAAAGCGTCTTGAAGAACTTAAAGAGGATGGTCAATATCACGGCAAATATGCTACTCAACATCACTTCTTCGGATACGAAGGCCGTTGTGCTGACCCGACAAACTTTGACGCTGACTATTGCTATGCACTCGGTTATAATGCTACTATGCTTATTAACAGCGGCCTGACTGGTTACATGAGTTCTGTACGCAACCTTACAGATAAACCTGAAAACTGGATTGCCGGTGGTATACCTATCACAATGATGATGAACATGGAGAAGCGTCATGGCCACATGAAGCCGGTCATCCAGAAGGCTCTCGTCGACCTCAAGGGCAAACCTTATATGAAGTTCGCTTCTATGCGTGAGACACTGATGCTCAATACTCTCTATCAGTATCCTGGCCCGATCCAGTACTTCGGCCCTGCTGAGGTCTGCGACCGTCCTTCCATGACTCTTCTTCTTGAGCACGATAAGGAAATCTAATCATGGCAAATTCCCAAACGTATTTAAACGATAAGGCCTGGGCCAGGTGGACTGCTTTGCTCCTCCTGGCCATGGCTATGTTCTGTAGCTACATCTTCATGGATGTGATGTCGCCTATCAAGAATCTGGTGCAGAGCCAACTTGGTTGGGACAACACTGCTTTCGGCACGATGCAGGGATCCGAGACATTCCTTAATGTCTTCATCTTCTTCCTCATCTTTGCCGGCATTATCCTCGATAAGATGGGCGTCCGTTTCACAGCCCTTCTTTCCGGGGTTGTGATGCTCGTAGGTGCCACAATCAACTGGTATGCTGTTACTGACATGTTTGCCAATAGCTCTCTTGATGTGTGGTTTACAGAGCATCTTAACTACATCCCTATTTTCGACGAACTTGGAGTCTCTCCTTTCTATGAGGGGATGCCTGCTTCGGCTAAGTTCTCCGCAATCGGTTTTATGATTTTCGGTTGTGGAGTTGAAATGGCAGGTATCACTGTCAGCCGTGGTATAGTGAAATGGTTCAAAGGTCGTGAGATGGCACTTGCTATGGGTTCTGAGATGGCACTTGCCCGCTTGGGCGTAGCAACCTGTATGATTTTCTCCCCTCTCTTTGCTTACTTGGGTGGTACTCCAAAAGTAAGTAACTCCGTTGCTTTCGGTGTAGTGCTTTTGATGATTGCCCTAATCATGTTTATTGTCTATTTCTTTATGGACCGTAAGCTCGATTCTCAGACTCATGCTGAAGAAGAGAAGGATGATCCCTTCCGCATCAGCGATCTTGGGCAGATTCTCCGAAGCAGTGGATTTTGGCTCGTAGCTTTCCTATGCGTGCTTTATTACTCCGCTATCTTCCCATTCCAGAAGTATGCGGTTAATATGCTACAGTGCAACCTTACTTTCACTGAAGTTGATCCCGAAAGCTTCTGGGCTTCTGATGCAGAGACAGTGGTGCAATATATTGTCATGCTCGTCGCTGCGGCAGCCGCATTCGTCAGCAACTTCTCTTCTAATAAGAGCATGAAGTCTGGAATGCTCGCCCTCGCTGTAGTTGCTCTCCTTGTTTATTGTTGGATGGGTTATATGTGCCAGAGTGCAGCTTCTATCTTTGCTGTATTCCCTCTGTTGGCCGTTGGTATTACTCCGATTCTCGGTAAATATGTAGACCATAAAGGAAAGGCTGCCTCAATGCTTGTATTCGGTGCGTTGCTGTTGATCATTTGTCATCTAACTTTCGCTTTCATACTTCCCCTGTTCAAGGGTAATGATCTTGGTGGGGTAGTGGTAGCCTACATCACAATCCTTGTCCTTGGAGCATCATTCTCTCTTGTTCCTGCATCACTTTGGCCTTCAGTTCCAAAACTCGTGGATGCTAAGATTATCGGTTCCGCCTACGCGCTTATCTTCTGGATTCAGAATATCGGTTTGTGGCTATTCCCACTCCTTATCGGTAAAGTGCTCGACAATACTAACCCTGACATTGCGGAAGGCCTTGCAAATGGTACATTGACAGAAGCTGAAGCCGCAGTAAGCTACAATTACACTTGGCCTCTCGTAATGCTCGCATGCCTCGGCGTTGCGGCACTGCTCATTGGCATCTGGTTGAAGATTATCGATAAGAAACAGCATCTTGGTCTCGAACTCCCCAACATCCAGTCTGATGCTGTAGAGGTTGACACTTCAGAAGTCCTCGCCGCCGAAGAATAATCTCGATATATTACATACTTCGTTCTACGACACACGGTTCGTGTATCTTTTAAGCCCGGAGGGCTGTAAATATTATGGATATCCTCAGCCCGGAGGGCTGTAAATCTTGTTAACCCCGAGCGAAGCTCGGGGTTAACATATACTTACATCCATCGACCCAGAGGGGTCGAACAAAAATTTCATACCCACATGCACTATTACCCATAAAAAGCGTTATACATATATGAGGAGATTAAAGAAAATATTACAATCGATAGCTGTCTGCGGCCTTGTGCTTGCTGGCACTCATCTTGTGCATGCCGAGTCCATTGGCCAAAAAGAGGCTAAATCCATGGCCCAGAAATTCTTTAATGAGTCAAAAAACTATGTGACTCCTCCTGTCAATTATGTCTATAATGGTAAGGATCTCACTACGCAGCGCCTCTTCACTCCATTCTACGTTTTCAATTCTCCTTCAGGAGGTTTTGTCATCGTGTCTGCTGAAAACAAAGCTTTCCCGATATTGGCTTATTCGTTGAATGAGAATTTTGACAAAGATAAGATGACCCCCATGGTACGTTCCATTCTGACAGATTTCTCACGTGACATTGAAATGATTCGCTACGATAGCCGTATCCCTTCTGATGCCATTGAACAATGGGAGACATATCCCGAGGTGGTATTCGATATGCTAAAGAATCCGGAGAATGACGATTACTATGCAGTTTCTTTCGATGATAACGCAACATTCTGGATGGTACGTAAAGAAGCAACGGAATTTGATTTTGAAATTCATTCTCCCGTAGAATATGTCAGTGAATTGGAAGAGACAAGATCCATTGATCTGCCTGAACCTCCGGTACTTATTCCTAACGGGGCCGGACATTTTGCTTTGTCAATCCCTGTTGAAGTGGATAGGGTATTGGTATTTGATGTGACAGGGATGATGGTAGAAAATAAGAAATTTAGAAATACTAACATAGCTCATGTCGATCTTGCAGCGCATCCAAATGGATTTTATATAGCATTGCTTATTGACAAGAATGGCGAAGGGCATGCCATTAAACTCTATAGATGATGAACTCCACAAAGAAAATCTTGTTGGCCTTATTGGCTTTAATCATTTCAATAATATATATAGGCGTGACATTTAGTTTCCGCAAGCAGCTCGGTTGGTGGGCATTCATCGACTGCTTTGCCCTTTTCATGACAGTCTTCTCCTATCTGATGTCCATCCTTATAGGAAAAATGATTCCCCATTCCGGCAAAATTCTTGCCCAAATAGCTCTAATCTTCGGAATCCTCTTCGTCATCTCTCTCATCGCCGAATACATAGTTTATAGCTTCCTATAAAAAACTCCTATAAAAAGAAAACTCCAACGGTACTTCCGCTGGAGTTAACTATTCTCTATTCACTGTTCACTATTCACTCAGCAAGGCAGTGCCTCATTAGTCTTATGCACGGCTGTTGCGCTCTTAGCGAAGAGTTCTTTCTCTTCATCGTTGAGTTCAATTTCGAGGATTTTCTTGATGCCACCTTTGCCAAGTACGCAAGGAACTCCGATGCAAAGATCTTTCTCGCCATACTCTCCGTCGAGAAGAGCAGAGCAAGGGATGATAGCGTCTTGATCATGGATAATTGCTTCTACCACTTCTGCAGTTGCTGCGCCCGGAGCATACCATGCGCTTGTGCCGAGAAGCTTAGTGAGAGTTGCTCCACCTACCATTGTGTCAGCAACAACTTTATCCATAGTTTCTTTGTCGAGAAGAGTCTCACAAGGAATGCCACGGAGTGTAGCATAGCGACGCATAGGAATCATAGTAGTGTCACCGTGTCCACCGATAACGAATCCTTCTACCTCATTAGGATTAGCACCGAGAGCCTTGCTCAGATA
>CAZWJO010000099.1:0-11276 GCA_964634905.1 uncultured Sangeribacter sp. | reverse complement strand
GGACAGCACATGTATGGGCATGTATGAGCCTCAGGAGTACACATGAGGAACTTAGCCGGTGATACGTTTTGCGTTTTGCGTGGTGCGTTTTGCGAATCACGCAGAGGGCGCAAAGAGCAAAGGACGCAATGGTAAATTTAGCGTTTTGCGGGATGTCAACGGCTCTCAAAGTTGAACGGGGAGTACGGTATTGACTGTGGGCTTTAAGCTGGCGGGGGTCTTTTTTGCGTTGTACGTTTTGCGTTTTGCGTTTTGCGAACAACGGGTCGGTTACTTAGGAGGGTTCCCGAGCCATTTTTTAATGCATAATGCATAATTCATAATGCATAATTGGCTGTGCTGGCGGTCTTGGGCTCAGACAGGACTTGCTTTAGCTTGGGTGAAGCCAATGTCTGCTTTCCATGGCGCGACGCGTTACGGGCTCTTATTCGCCTGGACTTCCGCATACTTCATGAGTCATAGTCTCAATCATACTCGGCTTTCTCGTTTGAGTTGTTTTCCGGGGGCAAAGTTACAACATAAATTGTGGTGTCTTCCCTTATCTTACGAAAATTGCGTTTTGCTAAGGGATCTCACGCTAAGGCGCTAAGGGATTCATTAGCAACTTGGTGTCTCTGTAGGGAGCGGAGGACGCTGTGGCTCGCTCGCTGCGCTCCGCATTGCAGGTTACCTTTGGACGGCGTGGGACGCATGTGGAACATGCTCTATTACTTAGTTTCCAATCGAAAAAGTTACCTTTTGCCGCGACGCGACGCGCACGGAGTGCGCTACCTACATAGTGGACGCTTGGGCGCAGACAGGAATGTCTACGTTCCATGGCGCAAGGCAAAGGGGGATCAGAGGGGGATGTGTAGGTATGGGGTACGGTCGGGGAGGCGGTGGGTGTAGGAGGCTTCCATTAGGAAGTTGGGGTTTTTACAGATATGTCTGAAGTCGGAGGGGTGGGCGGCGTATTGGGAGAAGCGTTTGTCGTCGAGGGAGATTCGGTCGGGTTTTGGGATGTTTCCTTCCATCACTATGAGGGTTTTGTAGGTGGGGAGGACACCGCTGAATGAGGCTCCACGTACACGGCTTGTTAAGTCGCCATCGGAATCGTGCCACATCGACATGTTTGCGAAGTGGACGTATCCGAAGTCGATTCCACGGAGTGCGTCTGGGGTGCGGTAGGTGTTGAAGAAAGCGCGGTGTCCGTCGGCTTTTGGGAGGAAGATGCTTATGTCTTGAGGTACGATGTCTCTTTTGAGGAATCGGTAGAGGTTTGTCTTGATTGGGTTGAGGTTTATGTTGGATGCGGCGCAGGTGTTTGAGTGCTTTGGCCAGACGTAGATTTGTTGCCAGAGGATGTAGGCTTGGCCTACGGTCGTGACACCGCATTTGGGGAATGTCTTCGTGATTATGTATCGGCCTGGTTTTTGGTCGAAGTAACGGTTCTATTTGCATTTTTATTTAAAGTCATGTAGTCAGAATCTAAGTAAGCATTAACTGAAGTACACCTTTTGGAGGTTGTAGAATGGTTGTAATTTTACATTGTGCAATGTTGCAAAGTTGAATTTATATTTGGATAGAAACAAAAATTTTAGTAATTTTGTAAAATAGTGATAGGTAGATGGATTTTGAAATTAAATTGATGGAATCTATTATATGGGAGCATTGAAATATCCAATCGGAATACAGACATTTAAATAACTCAACTTTCGCAAGCTCTATTATCTCACGCAGAGGCCGCAGAGGGGCAGAGTTTCAATGCTTTTGGAAGCATCGCGACTCGGTTTTGGTAAGCTCGCAATGGAAACGGGCTGCTACGCATCGCCCGGAGAACGCAGAGAAACAGCGCAGTTCCTGCGCTAAGGGATTGCGAATCAATATTTAAGAACAAGCGAAACTTGAATTAAATAAATTAAAAATGCCATGGAGGAAGAAAGGAAAGCGGAGGAGGGATATCCTGTCAAGGGATACCGGGAGCCGACTAAGCGTTATTGTCAGATATTGGAAATAACTGACAATCCGGATTTGATACGCCTATATCGTGAATGTCATAGCCGAGGAAAGGCTTGGAAAGAGATCAGGGATGGAATACGCTCCGTTGGAATCTTGGAGATGGAGCTATATATCTTTGGTAATAAGGTTGTGATGATCGTGGAGACTCCGCTTAACTTTGAGTGGGAATCAGCAATGGCAAAACTTGCGAAATTACCTCGTCAAGCTGAATGGGAGGCGTACGTCGCCCAATTCCAGGGATGTGACCCACATGCCACATCGAACCAGAAATGGCAGCTGATGGAACGTATGTTCTATCTATACGAAACTTGAATTATAAGATAGGAATCCTTTATATTTTATACATTTAAAACCTTTTTAATAGATCATGAAAAATTTTTTGACAGTTGTGGCTTTGTTGGCTTCTGTTATCGTGGCGAATGCCCAACAAGCACTCTTCGGCGCAGGTCAGATAGTATCTCCCGAAATCAATGCCGACAAATCAGTGACTTTTCGTCTGAATGCTCCTAATGCTACGTCAGTTCAGGTCACAGGCGACTTCCTTCCGACGCAACCTATAGAAACTCCTATGGGAAAATGGGATGCCCCGGGCACTGCCGACCTCACTAAGAATGCGCAAGGAGTATGGGAGTTCACTACTTCGCCATTGGCTCCTGAATTGTATAGCTACGCATTTATTGTTGATGGTCTCCGTACAATGGATCCCTCTAATGTCTACATGAATCGCGATGTGGCAACTGTCACAAATATCTTTATCATTGATGGTGATCGCGCAAGTCTTTATGGTGTGAAGGATGTGCCTCATGGCACTGTCTCTCGTATGTGGTATGACAGTCCTACACTTGGCAAGAAACGTCGTGTGACTGTCTATACTCCCGCAGGCTATGAGACATCAGGGAAACGTTATCCGGTATTCTATCTACTTCATGGAATGGGGGGCGACGAGGAAGCTTGGATGGCTCTTGGACGAACTTCCCAGATTCTCGATAATCTGATTGCTCAAGGGAAGGCCGAGCCTATGATTGTGGTGATGACCAATGGCAACGTCGATCAGGAAGCTGCCCCTGGTGAATCTTCTCTTGGTCTGCAGGCTCCCAATATGAATCTCCCTCGCACAATGGAAGGCTCTTTCGAGACTTCTTTCCCCGATGTCGTGAAGTTTATCGACAGTACATTCCGCACTATCCCTGAGAAGAACTCACGTGCTATAGCCGGTCTTTCTATGGGAGGTTTCCACTCAATGCATATCTCAAAGCAATATCCGGATATGTTTGATTATGTAGGTCTTTTCTCAGCTGCTATTCTTCCACGCGAAGGTAGCACGTCGCCTATATATGAAGATTTGGAAGGGAAACTTAAAACACAGTTCGACAAAAAACCGGCTCTTTACTACATTGCAATCGGCGATTCCGACTTCCTTTACGATGCAAATACCCAATATCGTCAGCTTCTCGACAGCAAAGGATATCCTTACGAATATTTCGAGACTCCGGAAGGACACATCTGGAAAAACTGGCGTATTTATCTCACGGAATTTGCTCCTAAACTATTTAAAAATAAAATCTCTCCTTTATTATGAAATCTTTATCAATCGCAGCATCGTCATTGCTGCTTGTGACTATGATAAGTTGTAACTCAACTCCTAAATTGAGTCCGGATAATATAGATGAGGTCATTGCTGCTATGACTCTTGAAGAAAAGGCTCACTTGATAGTAGGTACCGGAATGGCTGGTTTGTCGGGCGATAGCGCCGTAGTAGGCGAGACCTGTAGCATAGTTCCCGGTGCAGCCGGAACAACGTTCCCTATTGAGCGACTCGGAATTCCTGCAGTAGTCCTTGCTGATGGACCGGCCGGACTTCGTATCGACCCTACTCGTGAGGGTGACGATGCCACCTATTATTGCACCCATTTCCCCATCGGAACACTCCTTGCTTCTACCTGGGATACAGACTTGGTGGAGGAAGTAGGAAATGCTATAGGCAATGAGGTGCTTGAATATGGTGCCGACGTGCTCTTGGCACCAGCTCTCAACATCCACCGCAATCCCCTCTGTGGAAGAAATTTCGAATATTATTCTGAAGATCCTCTCATAGCCGGAAAGATTGCTGCTGCATACGTGCGTGGCGTTCAGAAAAATGGTGTGGGCACTTCTGTAAAGCACTTCGCAGTCAATAATCAGGAGACCAACAGAATGGGTAATGATGCTCAAGTAAGTCAACGAGCTCTTCGTGAGATCTATCTGCGAGGTTTTGAAACTGTAGTAAAAGAGGCTCAACCTTGGACTGTAATGTCTTCATATAATTACATTAATGGGGAATATGCATCTGAAAACGGCGATTTGCTTACTACGGTCCTTCGTGATGAATGGGGGTATCCCTACGTTGTAATGACCGACTGGTTCGGAGGCAAGGATGCAGTGGCGCAGATGGAAGCGGGCAATGACATGCTTCAGCCAGGCACCGACAAGCAATATCAAGCTATCATCGATGGTGTTAACAATGGGACTCTCGACGAAGCAGTGCTTGACCGCAACGTGAAGCGGATCCTTGAAATGATTGTGAAGACCCCGAAATTCAAAGGATATAAATACTCTAACTCTCCTGATCTGAAGGCTCATGCTGAGGTCACTCGTCAGAGTGCGACTGAAGGCATGGTGCTTCTGAAAAACGACAATAATGCGCTTCCGTTCAATAAGGATGTAAAGAATGTAGCTCTGCTCGGGTGCACTTCCTACGATTTCATCGCCGGTGGAACAGGTTCCGGGAATGTTAACCGCGCTTATACAGTGTCATTGCTTGATGGCCTTAAGAATGTGAATCTCACTATTGATGAGAGTCTGAAAGGCAAATATGAAAAGCATATTGAGGCTGAAAACGAACGCAATGCTCCCGATCCCAACGATCCTATGGCGAAATTCTTCCCCAGCAAACGTCCTACTGAATGGGTGCCTGATGCCGCCACACTTGCAACTTTGGCAAAGAATAACGATGCAGGCATAATCACCATAGGACGCACTTCAGGCGAATTCCTTGATCGTACCTTGACCGACTTCAACCTTACACCAGAGGAAAAGCAATTGATCGAGAATACTACTAAGGCGTTCAAAGCTGAAGGCAAACCCGTAGCGGTGGTTCTTAACATTGGAGGTGTGATAGAGACAGCTTCTTGGCGCAATGTTCCTGATGCGATCCTATGTGCATGGCAAGCTGGCCAGGAAGGTGGCAACAGTGTTGCGGATGTTCTTGTGGGTAAAGTCAATCCTTCAGGTAAACTTCCTATGACATTCCCTGTGGCTTGGGCTGATCATGCCTCAAGTGCCAATTTCCCAACTGAGGGAGCTGCATCTCAATTTGGCTTTGACAAAGAAGAAAAGACCAATAAATTGCTTTGGGACTACACTCCGTATGAAGAAGATGTCTATGTTGGCTACCGTTATTTTGACAGCTTCGGAAAGAATGTTTCTTACCCATTCGGATATGGTCTCTCTTATACCACATTTGAATATTCCGAGCCAAAAATTAGTGAAAAAGATGGCGTTTACACAGTGACTGTTGATGTTAAGAATACTGGTAATGCAGCCGGAAAAGAAGTGGTTCAGCTATATGCAAAGGCTCCTAATGCAAAAGAGGCAAACAAACCGGAGCACGAACTTAAGGCTTTTGCCAAGACTGCAAGTCTTAAGCCGGGTGAATCTCAGACTGTAACGTTGAATGTCGCTGCAGCTGATATTGCTTCCTATAATGAGGATAAGAATGCATGGGTAGTAGATGAAGGTGAATATGTATTTGAGATAGGTGCGTCGAGCCGGGATATCCGTGGAAATGTTAAAGCAAATGTAGCCTCCGCTGAGACTCCTCTCCACGATGTGCTTAAACCTAAAGCAAAACTCAACACTCTGAAACGTTAAGTAAAGAGAATCTGCAATGTATTAAGTGTATTTGCTATCTTCTGCGCTCCACAATTTGGGCGCAGAAGATAGCTCTCGCTCCCGATAATATCGATGAAGCGGTGGCTGCAATAACACAGGATGAGAAGGATTTCCTGTTTTTGTATTTGTGTAGTTTTCGAACATAATCAATCAGTTTTTTGTTGCAAAAGTAGGTTCCAAAAAAATTTTTATCATGGTGCGACGTTTAATAATTTGCCTATTTGTGCTGGTATCCCTTTCGGCTTTTGCCGTTAGCAATCCGAATCTTTTGCCTTCTAATCTTTCCGGCTCTATGATGCCATACGATTTCAGTTACACTGAGTCAAGTCCGATTTGGTCTGATTCGTTGCAGCCGGTTTATGTGGCGCGAGTGGCGCGGCATGGCGCAAGATATATTTCTTCTCCGAAAAAACTTGAGAAACTTAAGGAGGCGATTGCAAAAGCATCTGCTGCCGGAAGTCTGACAAAAGATGGACGTAAATTCAGTGCTTTGTTGAAAAGCGTGGAAGATAATACTGGCAGTCAATGGGGAAGGCTTTCAGAAGTGGGATGTCAGGAAGAAGTGCGTCTTGCTGAAGATCTTTATTCCCTTTTGCCTGGCCTATTGAATAAAGCTCGTGTCAACGCCATTTCAACGTATGTGCCCCGGGTTGTCATGACTATGTATCAGTTTAATCATGAGCTTTCAGCTTTGTCATCAGACATCAATATCAGTGCAGCGGAAGGACGGGAATTTAGTTATCTGCTTCGTTGCTTTACGGCCGATAGCGCATATTCTGCATATCGGGATAATGGGGATTGGAAGAAAATATCGGAGCGATTGATGGATTCAATAGTGTCGCCTGAACCGGCGAGAAGGATTCTTGGTGCTGATCCAAGTATAACAGACCATAATCTTCGGAAACTCACTCTTGAGATGTATGATGTGCTTCAGTCGCTGACAGCCTTCGGGATGCCAGCTCCTACGGAAGAATTCATGACTGCTGAGGACTATCGTGCCTGTTGGGAAGTGGATAATTTGGAACATTATCTTCGTAATACCATCACCCCCTATTCATCGTTGGCGGGAAAAGCGACAGCTCCACTCCTTGCCAGGATCATTGCCGATGCGGATGCTTCACTCGGTTCCCGTCTGATAGATATTACTATGAAGGGAGCCAATATGAAATCATCTGAGGCTCCGATTCGATATGATGCTAATTTCTATTTCGGACACGCTGAGACACTGATGCCTTTGCTTTCCCTGATGCGACTGCCCGGATGTTATGACGATTCCGGCGACTATGCTTCTTTGTCAGATCGCTGGAAAGATTATGAGATAGTTCCACTCGGTGCCAATATTGACATAATCTTCCTTGCCAGTCGAAGCCAGCAAATCTACGTCACCCTCCGTCACAACGGTCGATTTGTAGCTCCGATGGCAGGCAAAATGATTGCCCCATGGTCGGATTATAAGGCCTATCTTACCGATATCATGATGAAATATCAGTGATTGATCCAAATGTAGATAGGATGCAAGAAAAAATTTAAGATTTATTGTATAATCCTTTTTCAATCAGATAGCTATCGGCTATATATAAATCGCCATATAGATACAGCCCCGTGCCTCGGTCATGAAATTTCTCACACGTCTCGCTTCTGAAGAAATCTTTTAAAGCTTGCAACGGGGTTATGGAAAGTTTTTCAGCTATTCGACATGAAATTGCTCCGATACGTCCCCATCTTAGGATGTCTTTGAGTGATTTATTATAATAGTCCATTTTTACTTTATAATTAGGCTCTCTTCAAATTTTAAATATTTGTCGAGAAGCTTTTGGTTCTATCTTATCCATATCAATTTTCTGATTCATTCTCCCATCTTAGCAGAGTGTCAATAAGACTTGCAGTAAGATTTTCTCTGCTTTCTGTATGGAGTTGCTCATAAAAAGGATAGATATAAGTGTCGATCATACCCACTCTATCCATTCGTTCAAAGACCTCTCTATAGCCGACACCTAATTGGTCGGCAACGGATTCAATACAAGATGCCACAAATGACATCACTATTTCATCTTTGGAAGGCTCTAAATATTTCTCCATTTGACTTATCTTTTTGATAATGCAAAGATAATACATTTCAGGGGAAAATACAAATTCAGAACTTCCCCCGCATATCATGCTCTGCCCAGAAGCAACTTTCTACTGCTATTGATTCTTAAGCATCTGAAGTCGGATGAGTATGAGTATTCTTAAGCAAATATTTTAGTTTTGTTTGAAGACTTTGCGTTGCACTCTGTCTTGGTAACGGGAGGAGGTGATGCGGTCAATCTATCTCCCATTTGTCGATATTGTTCTTTTTAGTCGAATAGTTCGCTGCTATCCGTACGATTTTCTTTCCACTGAAACTATAAGGAGCGGCATACTCCTTCTCCTCTATCTGATGCAGGGCTTTTGAGACGGATCCGTTGGTCTTAAGCTCAAAAATATAGATAAAGCGAAGAGTTTCTAACTGAACATCCATCCTTGACCAGCATGTCTGTTCCTCTGCCCGAGGTCTGAACCCTAATGCACGCAAGATGATGAAGAGATTGTTTTTGAAATAGGATTCTCTTTCGGCCATAGTTGAATTGCCGTATGGATTACCGGATAAGAAAGTCTTCATCATTTCCATGAATTTGTCGGGTTCTCCATCTATAAGTGCATCTCTCATGTCAAGAAAGCAACGGTTACAGTCCGACTCCTTGCGTCCGGAATACATCGGCATCAGGGCTTTAGAAAAACTTTCGGCCACTTCTTGGTTTGGCAGACCGAGAAGATACTTTCGTTTTTCTTCATTATAGTCCTTGATTGTCACATATCCGGATTCAAAAAGTAATGCAAGGGGATTGTTGAGATATGACTCGTTTACACTCAAGTCAGACTGCACAGCCTCCAGACAGTCGAGTTCGGGGAGAAAGAAGTCATCTCGTTTAAGTAAATTGACAAGATAGGAAGGAGTGGAGTTCTGAAACCAAAAATTATCAATTTTTTTCGATTCAAAAGCGTTTAAGATACTGTATGGGTTATATATATCGGGGGAGTCTTGACAAAAGTGATAACCATCATAATTTTCCTTCAACCGTCTCAAAGTCTCTTCTTCAGAAACTTTCAATTTTATTGCCAATTCCTTAATAGATATTGGAAAGACAGTTTTGAGTTCATCTTCTGTAATGCCACAGATTGCACTGTAATCATCCCAAAAAGATATATCTTTAAGATGGTTAGCCCCACTGAAAAGACTCGTATGGCTGAAGCGAGAAATTCCCGTAATGAAAGCAAACTTGATGTATTCATCATACGACTTCAACACAGAAAATATTGATTTTAAGGTATCGCGGTAAGATTCATTAAGCTTTGGATTTTCTAATGTGGAAAGGAGAGGAGCATCATATTCATCTACCAATACCACTACTCTTTGTCCGGTCGCTTTGTAAGCTGCGATCAGTATGTTTGCAAATCTATCAGACAATTCTTTTTCTGTTAAGGAGATGCCATATAGCTGTTCATATCTGGTAAAGATGCTGGAAATTGCATTGATCAAAGAAAAAGGATGTTTAGGATCGACTGTATTGAGAGCAAATTTGATGACAGGATACGATGTCCAATTCTTTTCAAGTCGTTCGATAGCAAGACCTTTGAAAAGCTCTTTCCGACCCTCGTAATAAGCTTGCATGGTGCTAATGAGCAGACTTTTCCCGAAACGACGAGGTCGGCTCAGAAAGCATTGGTATTTAGTTGTAGCTAACTGATAAATAAATGCAGTCTTGTCTACATACATAAAACCACCCTCGATTATCTTTTCGAAGGACTGCACATCAGTCGGGTATTTCTGTGTCATTTCCATAATTCATACTCCCTTTTTATTGATACAACGCTTTCCCACTCCAAAATTAACAAAAAATTGTGGAATTAGCAAATGCGATAACTTAACTCAACTTTTACTTGCGAAAGTTGGGGTTAAGAGATTATGATTCTATTTGCTTAGAAATAGTGGGTAAGGGAGATGGCGACTCGGTTGTCACGGCACTTCATCGGTCCTTTATAGATATCTGTCATGCCCATTGCAGCTTCGACACAGATAGAAGCGATGTCGAAGTCTACGCCGAGTCCAATCTTCCAAGCGCAGTCCACACGATTCATAATTCCGTTTTTGCCGAAGGGGTCTGTGTCAATTATTCCTTCTAAAGCTTTGTCTTTGACATTGACCTTGCCGGCAAATGCGCAACTAAGCTCAGGGCCTGTATAAACTCGCATCGGAAAAGAATCGACGAGATAATAAGTATATCCTATCACCAACGGAATCCTTGCTCCCAACTTGTAGAGCGACGGTCCCTTGGCAACCTTATGTACATCAACCTGTATATCTTGGAAAGAATAAGAGTCGTAGAAAAGCGAAAGTCCAGGCTCAAGAAAAACTGAGCCATTTAGCCAATGAGAGTACACGGCTCCGAAAGTCACACCGTAACCAGTACGGAACTCATCGACTTTCGTTCTATCGATACTAAGTTTGCTGGGGATATTGATGTCGAAGGCAGCCCGAATGCCCCATCCGTTGTCTCCCTGTGCGAATGAGGATACTGCGGAGATCAATGTCACTAAAGCAATGAGGATTTTCTTCATAGTGCGACTGGTGTTTTTGCTGGATTACACAATAAGTTTATTGGATAACGCAATAGTCTTTAGAAATATTGTGAAGCCATCTCACACTTCCAATATGTTATTCATCAAAAAATCCTAATTAGGTATTATTCCTTCTATTCCGACAAATTATGATAATCGTCCAGATATTTACATAGTCCGTGAAGGCCGCAAATGCATCCGATTATTAATCCCATAACCAGTCCCTCCATGCTTCTGAATCCGGAACGAATTAAGGCATAAAAGAAATATACAATCCAGGGAACTGATGCAAGTAATTTGTATTTTTGTATAGACTCCTCGGATCTCCAAATAGTTTCAAAAACCAAGGAAAAAATCTTCTCAATCTCATCACTTATTTGTGTATTTGGATTGAAAAGTGTATATTTGCAGTCTAAAATGGGATTGAAAAGTGTGATTTTTAAGTCTATTTTGGGATTGAAAAGTGTATAACTGTTTGTAAGGTCTTAATATTATGTTATTTAGAAAGATTGAAAAAAGTATTGATTCGTATTTTGCATCTGAATCAGATAAGGTGTTGGTTGTGACTGGTGCCCGACAAATAGGCAAGTCGTTTATAATAAGGCACTGTGCTTCTAAATTCTTTAAGCATATCGTTGAGATCAACCTCATAGAGGATAAGGAAAAAAATCGACTTTTCGAAATCGTCAGAAGTCTGGAAGACTTCTATC
>CAZWJO010000098.1:2360-11385 GCA_964634905.1 uncultured Sangeribacter sp. | reverse complement strand
GGTCTCAAATCAAAATCTCGTTATATTTATCATCCTATAGCTAATCGATTAAACCAATCAATACTCCTGCCAAGCAGTGATTCCTATGCTCTCCACCGGTTTCGCTACAAATGCCTTCACAAATGCAAGTGCCAGTCGGGCATTTGTCATCAATGGTATGTTGTGGTCGATCGCCGCACGCCTAATTTTGTAGCCATTCGTGAGCTCTCGCTTAGTATGGTTTTTAGGTATATTGATGACAAGATCTACCTTGTGGTCTGCTATGATGTCAAGCACAGAGAGTCCTTCTTCATCAGGCCAGCATACTTGTGTAGCCTCAACTCCGTTTGATCTAAGATACGCACATGTTCCCGCTGTTGCATAGATAGGTATGTTAAGACTTTGAAGCAGACGGCATGCTTCAAGCATATTCACTTTCGCACGCGGGTCGCCGGAGCTTACCAGCACTCCCTTCTTTGGTACATGATGACCAACTGAAATCAACGCATTCAAAAGTGCCTCATCAAAGTCTTTGCCAAGGCATCCTACTTCGCCCGTCGACGACATGTCTACTCCCAGCACAGGATCGGCCTTGTGCAATCGTGCAAATGAGAATTGAGATGCCTTGACTCCTATGTAGTTGATGTCAAAAGTTGAGGTGTCTACCACTGCCGGTTTCTCGCCAAGCATAATCCTTGTAGCTGTGTCGATGAAGTTTTTCTTCAGAACTTTGCTGACAAATGGGAATGAGCGTGATGCGCGGAGGTTACACTCTATCACTTTCACATAGTTGTCTTTAGCAAGATATTGAATGTTGAATGGCCCGGAGATATTGAGAGCTTCTGCTATCTGCGCACTGATTCTCTTGATACGGCGAGCTGTCGCCATATAAATGCGCTGTGCTGGGAAGACGAGGGTTGCGTCTCCTGAGTGAACTCCTGCATATTCTACATGCTCCGATATGGCATATTCTACTATCTTGCCGTTCCTCGCTACTGCGTCAAACTCTATCTCCTTCGTATTCTCAAGGAATTGTGAGATTACTACTGGATATTCTTTCGATACTTTCGCTGCCTGGCTCAAGAAATCATGCATCTGCTCATAGTCGTAGCATACATTCATAGCCGCTCCTGACAAAACATAGCTTGGACGTATAAGAACCGGGAAACCAACTTCGTCCACAAATTTATGTATTTCGTCTTCTGTTGTCAATTCTTTCCATCTTGGTTGGTCGATGCCAAGCTGGTCGAGCATCGCTGAGAATTTGTGGCGATTCTCTGCCCTGTCTATTGAGATAGGTGATGTGCCGAGCACTGGTACATGGCTCCTGTAAAGCTTCATGGCAAGGTTGTTTGGTATCTGACCACCGACGCTTACTATTACTCCGTAGGGTGTCTCAAGGTCGATGATGTCCATTACTCGCTCAAAGCTCAATTCATCGAAGTATAGACGGTCACACATGTCATAGTCTGTCGATACTGTCTCAGGATTGTAGTTGATCATCACAGCCTTATACCCAAGCTTACGGCATGTGGTAGCGGCATTCACTGAACACCAGTCAAACTCTACTGAACTACCAATTCTGTATGCACCCGAGCCAAGAACTATGATGTTGTTGCGTGCATTGAATTCGTATGGTATTGAATTCTCAGTTGCTCCGTATGTCACATAGAGATAGTTAGTCAGTTCAGGATATTCTGATGCTACAGTATTGATGCGGCGCACGAATGGAGTGACGTTCAGTTCCTTCCTGCGGCTCCTTACCCTGAGCATCTCATTTTCCATATTTCCTTTCGGATTCTCTATAAGGCGAGCTATCTGGAAGTCTGAGAAGCCAAGTTTCTTTGCTTCAAGAAGTGTTTCTCTGTCTAAGTCTTCAATTTTGCCCCCCCGTGCTTTTAGCTCTTTGGCAAACTTGACTATGTTGTTGAGACGTTCAATAAACCAGATGTCGATCTTCGTTAGATCTGCTACCTTTTCCGGTGTATACCCTTCATCAAGTGCCTGAGCTATTGCAAATATGCGCGAGTCGGTCGGGTGGGTGAGTGCATGCTCAAGATCGTCTACATGGAAGTCGTTGTTGCCGACGAATCCATGCATTCCTTGTCCTATCATACGAAGACCTTTCTGCATGATTTCCTCAAATGATTTGCCTATCGACATGATTTCGCCTACTGATTTCATAGAGCTGCCGATCTCTCGGTCAACACCTACGAATTTTGAAAGGTCCCATCTCGGTATCTTGACTATCATATAGTCCACTTCCGGTGCCTTTGCTGCCGAATTCGGAGTTCCTGGCTCGCCAATTTGATCAAGGGTATAACCTAACGCAAGTTTGGCTGCTACAAATGCCAATGGGTATCCTGATGCCTTTGATGCAAGTGCTGATGAGCGGCTTAGGCGTGCATTGATTTCGATGATTCTATAGTCGTTGGTCTCTGCATTGAACGCATATTGGATATTGCATTCCCCTACGATTCCTATATGTCTTACCACCTTAATTGCAATTTCCTCAAGCATCTTTATTTGCTCAGGTTTTAGCGATACTATCGGTGCCACTACGATACTTTCTCCAGTATGGATGCCAAGTGGGTCAAAGTTTTCCATAGGCACCACTGGGAAGCAAAGGTCGCTCTTGTCTCGGATCACCTCAAACTCTATTTCTTTCCAACCCTTAAGGGATTCCTCTACAAGGATCTGGCGTGAATAGGCGAGGGCACTCTCGCAATGTTTAATAAATTCTTCGTCATTGTTGCAGATGCCTGATCCAAGCCCTCCAAGTGCATAGCCTGAACGCACCATCACCGGATAGCCGATTCTATGTGCAACTTCTATGGCATCTTCAAGATTTTCTACAGCTTGTGAGACTGGTGTTTTGATGTCAATTTCATCAAGTTTCTTCACAAAGAGATCCCTGTCCTCTGTGATCATGATAGCTTCGACTGAGGTGCCGAGCACTTTCACTCCATATTTCTCAAGTGTGCCGTCAAGATAGAGCTGTGTGCCGCAGTTCAAAGCGGTCTGGCCACCAAAGGCAAGCAATATACCGTCTGGACGCTCTTTCTTGATTACTTCTTCTACAAATTCTGGGGTGATGGGAAGGAAATAGACCTTGTCCGCTACTCCTTCTGATGTCTGGATGGTAGCGATATTCGGATTGATCAATACTGATTCGATTCCTTCTTCGCGGAGCGCTTTGAGCGCCTGTGAGCCTGAGTAGTCAAATTCGCCCGCCTGTCCTATCTTGAGGGCTCCCGAGCCGAGTAGCAATACTTTTTTCATCGTTCGTTGATGGAATATGAAATTTTTTTCAAAATTAATGCTTTTTATTCAAATACGCAAAATATATTTTAAATTCTGCAAAAAATATCCCCTGCGTTCAATTTTTATCCCCCTTTATCACCTTTCCCGAGTTACATCGAGCTCCCTCGAAAAAATCTCCTTTGCGCCCTCTGCCCCTCTGCGCCCTCTGCGTGAAAAAAATTCCCGAACTCAAATGATTGAGTCGGGAACTAAATGTCATGAGATAAGGCTGCCGGGTATGTCACGCATGTTATATTGGCTTGCCATTGCCGAGCCGTAGGCCCCGGCGCTTCGCAATGCGATAAGGTCGCCGCGCTTTGTCTCTGGAAGCAATTCATCTTTTCCGAAAACATCGCTCGATTCACACACCGGACCCACTACGTCGTAGACTTTCTCTGCAGTTTTGCCCTCAGCACTAATATTCTCAATCTTATGATGTGCACCATAGAGTGCCGGCCGAATTAAATCCGACATACCCGCATCAATGATCATGAAATTTTTTTCAAGCCCTTTTTTAACAAGCACCACCTTACTTATCAGGCTTCCGCATTGACCTACTATGGCGCGTCCAAGCTCGCAATGCACTTCCTGCCCTGGAGCTAAATGCAGATTAGATAAGATAGTGTCAAAATAGGAGGCAAAGTCCGGTATAGGATTCTCATCCGGATTGTCATAATCAATGCCGAGTCCTCCCCCTACATTGAAGAAGCGGAATTCAATTCCCTCAAGCTTGTATTTCGCTTGGAGGTCGTTGATGCGTTCACAAAGTATTTTGAATGGTTCGCTTATTGTGATTTGCGAACCTATATGGAAATGTAGACCCCCGAGATCAAGCCATTCGCACCCTTTTACTTTCTTTACTGCTTCATCCAATACCCTCAAATCAATGCCAAACTTATTTTCCTTAAGCCCCGTGGTGATGTATTCATGGGTATGGGCATCAATATTCGGATTCACTCGCAGCGCGACTGTCACTCGTTTCCCTCGTTGGGCGGCTAACTCTGAAAGCACATCTACTTCCTCAATTGATTCGATATTGAAACATCCGATTCCGTTGTCGATACCAGTGAGAATCTCCTCATCTGTTTTCCCGACTCCTGCATAATAAATGTTTTCAGGCTTGAATCCACATTCAATTGCTGCTCTTATCTCATTGCCGCTGACGCAGTCTGCACCAAATCCTCGAGCTGAGATGATTCGTAGGATTCCCGGCTCTGAATTTGCTTTTATTGCATAGTGCACTTTCATTGGTGTCCCTGCTGTGCAAGCCTCTATTGCATCAAGAGTCCGCTCGAGTAGGGCCTTGTCATAATAATAGAAAGGTGTCTTGACACCCTCGAATATCTCAATTTTCATCCTTGTTCACAATCGAAAAAGAGTTTGTATAGTTTTGTTGATACTAAACCTGGAGGGCTGATTATCTTGTTAAACCCGAGTGTCAGCTCGGTAAAGAAATATCCCTCTTCCTTCGACCCCGTAGGGGCGTTATTCTTCTTAGAGGCCTTGATCAAAATAAATGATAACTAAGAAGCCTTAATGCTTTCACTTTGTCCTCCTTTTTAATTAAGAAAGATATGTTGTAGTTGCTTCCGCCGTAGGAAATCATACGAACAGGCACATTGCGAAGTGCCTCCAGGGCTGCCGCCTCGAATCCCTTATTTGTCCATTCAAGGTCGCCTACTACGCAAATAATCACCATATCCCGGTCTATCGTTACTGATCCAAGCTTACTCAGTTCCTCCTCTATCCGATCCAGATTCTTTTCATTATCTATGGTCAACGAAACTCCAACTTCAGAAGTTGTGATCATATCGATCGATGTCTCATATTTTTCAAATATCTCAAAGACTTTCTTTAAGAATCCGTATGCGAGAAGCATGCGCCCGGATTTGATTTTGATGGCTGTGATATTGTCTTTTGCAGCCACAGCCTTTATAGCGTTACGTTCGAGAGTATTCTCTATTAAGGTTCCTTCTGCCGATGGATCCAATGTGTTGAGCAGTCTGACTGGCACATTATGCTGCCGTGCCGGTAAGATACAAGTGGGGTGAAGTATCTTAGCACCGAAATAAGCCAACTCAGCTGCTTCTTCAAAATGAAGGTTATGCACCGGACGCGTATCCTCTACGAAGCGTGGGTCGTTATTGTGCATTCCGTCAATGTCTGTCCATATCTCAATTTCATCTGCTCCTAAAAGAGCCCCGATTAGCGATGCAGTGTAATCGCTGCCTCCTCTCTGAAGATTATCGATATCTCCTTCTTCATTTCGACAGATAAATCCCTGGGTGATGTATAGATCGGCATCAGCATGTTCGGATATCACTTTGGATGCGGTCTCACAGATGAATTCTTCCAGGGGTTCCCCATGGCTGTCTATTTTCATAAAGTCCAGTGCTGGCAGCAATGCCGAATTGATGCCTTCCTCATGAAGATGAAGGTCCATCAGCCTGGTCGACATCATTTCTCCCTTAGAGACTATCTCTTTTTCCAGTTTGTCTGAATATTCCTTTGCCGACAAGTCTTTAAGTTCATTGAAAATTTCTTCGATAGCTGAAGTAGCTATTTCTTTATATTCTTCAGATTTATAAAGATTGTCAATGGTTTCCTCATATTTTATGAAAAGTTTAACAATAAGCTCTTCTGCAAGCTTACGTTCTCCTTCCTTTATTGCTGAGGAGATTTCAAGCAAGGAATTAGTGGTGCCACTCATCGCTGACAGCACTACTATATCTTTCTTACATCCGGATATCAATTTCCCGACATTTTTAATTCTTTCGGCACTCCCTACGGAAGTCCCACCAAATTTTTTTACCTTCATCTATATCTTTTTACCTTGTGGTTTCTTTTCGTCCGCAAAATTACAAAATTTATTTCATTCTGCCAAACAAATATCCCTATGAAAAATATTTTTACCTTCCTCGTGCATCCGCTACGTGTAGATTTTTTGTTTTGGTGTGAGAGGCTTAGCCTCGATTTTTGGAATCATTGGCATTCAGCAGGATTCTCTATCAAAATAGGCATTCTCCCAAGCAATCTAAACAAATCCTCATTCCGTATCGCTATGAATCCGCAAGCATCCCCATCTGTGATCACTATGCTTTCCCTGGCCGCAACATCCATATCCATTACGAATGTCACTTCCTTTGCCTCCTCACGTAGCAGTCCAAAAGGAGTGGCAGCCCCATGGGCAGTTCCGAGAACTTTCATCATCAATTCCTCTTCGGCAAATGATACTCTTGGTATCTGGAGGGAAGCTCCAAATTCTTTTGTTATGAAAGGTTTTCGAGCATGAGTCACATAAAGCCAAAACTTATTCTTTTGCCTATTCGTCAACAAAATTGTCTTTACTGTTTCAATTCCGAAAGCCCTATCAATGTTAAGACAATCATCCATAGATATCCCAGGGTCACTCTCAATTCGAGTATACGCAATTCCTGCCTTATCAAGCTTCTCATAAATCATCTTCTGTGTCTCCGTCTTAAATGTCTCAGGTGAGCCCTTCATCACCTCACTCGTATAAAATCCCATAATGTCTCTATTTTTGCGTTAATATACAATTTAAAAATCTCTGCGTCCTTTGCTCTTTGCGCCCTTTGCGTGATTTTTGCGTGAAATTATGCGTGAAATTTTTTGCAAATTTAGCGATTTTTTTAATAATTTCCTCTGTGTGCCCTCTGTGTGAGCTAAAAAATTTTATTATTCCCCAAAATTTCACTAAATTTGTAGCGTGAAAAGTGCGGTCACTCATTTTTAACCGCAGAAAACCTGCATCTGATATGATTCTTGAAAAGAAGAATAGTTGGAAAAATAGCAAAATTACGGGGCACATTGGTGCCCTAATCACCGTCATTTGCTGGGGGTGCAGCTTCATTGCATCCAAAGTGCTCATGGAAGGAGCATCCATGACTCCTGTCGAGGTATACGTATATCGGTTCTTTCTCGCATATCTGATGATGTTGGCTCTTACTTTCAAGCATTTTCGTTCTAACTCTTGGAAAGATGAATTCCAGTTTGCTCTTTGCGGTATTTGTTCTGGAACGCTCTATTTCCTTATGGAAAATTATGCTTTGATATATACTACTGCCGGTAACGTTTCTCTTATATCTTCTATTTCTCCGATTTTCACTGCCATTCTTCTGGCTGCTATTTACAAGACTAAAATGCGGCGCGGGGAAATTTTAGGATCTGCTGTTGCTTTTCTTGGGGTCGCCCTTGTAATCCTCAGCGAACCAATTAGTAAGGGCCTCGGAATGGAGATCCATCCTATTGGTGATCTTTTGGCCCTTTCTTGTGCCCTATCTTGGGCTGTCTATTCTATCGCTATCAAAAGGCTCATTCCTATCTACAACACTTTCTTCCTCACAAGAAAACTATTCTTCTATGGTTTGATAACCTCAATCCCTCTTCTATTTATTCAAAAAGAACCTCTTCATCTTGGCGTTCTCTTTGATTTCTCTCATCCCATCTACTTACTCAATCTCCTCTTCCTCGCTGTCATGTGTTCTATTATGGCATACCTCCTTTGGAATGAGTCTATGAAGATTATCGGTCCTCTTGCTACTAACAACTATCTCTATTTTCAGCCCCCTGTGACTATGATCGTTGGTTTTCTTCTTCTGGATGAAACCATTTATCCCTTTGGTTACGTAGGTTGCGTCCTTGTGCTTTTAGGGTTGATTCTTGCCGACAAAATGAAAAAATGACTTTACTATGAAAGAAGATAATAACAAACTCGATTATGGATATGTACATCTTCCAATGAATGTTGACGAGATCCTTGGTAAAGATTTTTGGATATTCGACAATATTACAGCTCTTATGTTGCCGGAATATACCGAACCGATCAAACTTACTGCCAGCATTTCCATTTTTGTGCGTAAAGGTCAGTTCAAATTTAGCAATAATCTCATTGTCTACGATTTTGAAGGCCCCGCTATTGTGAATATTCGTAATGGTGAGACTCTTCAGCTTCTCAAGATTAGCCCTGACTTTTCAGCTTCTTTCATTGTGATGTCGAAATTCTTTGTGGAAGATATTTTCTTGCATATTAATGATATGCAAAATCTTAGTGCTATGTCGCGACATCCTGTGACGAAAATCCCTCTCGATATTCTTCCCAAATTTGAGAGTTTTTACGAATCCCTAAGACTCGTTTACTCTGATACGAGTAATCCTCAGGTTCTTAAGTCTCTACAGCATTCCATTATTGCCTTTTATTATCGATATGCGTATCGTTGCTACGACCTGATTAACGCTGCTGCTGATTCTGGTGCCCGGCTCAGCGACAGATTTATTATGCTCGTTAAAGAAAACTTTAAGTCTCAACGTTTCTTGGAATTCTATGCTGAGCAGCTCGGTGTTACGCCTAAGCATCTCTCCCGTACCGTGAAGGCACAGACTGGATATTCTGCGGCATCCTGGATCGAACGCTTCCTCATTTTAGAATCTAAGATTCTCTTGAAATCCACTAATCTAACGATCCAGCAAATCAGCGACGATCTGAATTTCCCAACCCAGTCTTTCTTCGGCAAATATTTCAAGAAGAACGTTGGCATTTCCCCAAAACTCTACCGAAACTCCTAATATTATGCATTATAAGTCTTATATGCTTAATAAAATTTATATGATATATTTATATGATATATAAGATATATAAGACTTATAAGACTTATAAGACTTATTAAAAATTCTCAATTCTCAATTCTCAATTCTCAATTAGATAAACAATTCTCAATTCTCAATT
>CAZWJO010000098.1:0-2260 GCA_964634905.1 uncultured Sangeribacter sp. | reverse complement strand
CAATTCTCAATTCTCAATTAGATAAACAATTCTCAATTCTATATTAAATATGCTACTCCCAATCTACCTCTACGGCCACCCGGTTTTGCGTGCCGAAACAGAAGATATAACTCCAGACTATCCCGATCTCCAGAAACTTATTGCGGATATGTGGGAAACTTTGTATAATTCAGAAGGCGTTGGCCTTGCTGCTCCTCAGATCGGACGCTCTATCCGTCTCGTTGTTATTGATGGGACCGCAGTTGCCGATGACTTCCCGGAATGTAAAGACTCTAAAATGGTCCTCATCAATCCTGAACTCGACGTCATTGAGGATATGGACCCCGTCTCTCGTTCGGAAGGATGCCTTTCTATTCCCGGTCTCTCTGAGAATGTCAAGCGCATTGAGCATATTCGTCTCAACTGGCTTGATGAGAACTTCGAGGAACATGAGAAGGAATTTACCGGATTCCTAAGCCGCATCATCCAGCACGAATGTGATCATCTCGAAGGTGAAGTCTACACCGACCATATAACTCCAATACGCAAGCAGCTTATAAAATCTAAACTAAACAACATAGTAAAAGGCAAAGTCCGCTGCGACTACCGCACCAAATCTGCCTCCAAATAAATATAGGTTAATAATTTAAGTGTTAAGTTAAATGCCCTATTTTTTAATACAAAAATCAGGTCGGAGACCTGTGGATTATGTAAAAACCCCAGATTTCAGTCTGGGGTAGCCTGAACTTTAGCATTGTAGCCTCGGTGAGGCGCTTTATGGTAAAGTTTTTTTCCCGAATTATGTTCATCAAATAAAACACTCTAAATAATTATGCATTGTGAATTATGCATTATGAATTAAGATAACAATGGCCGACGATAAAAAAATAATTTTCTCAATGGTTGGGGTTTCTAAAGTAATCCCTCCTCAGCGACAGATTCTAAAAAATATCTATCTCTCATTCTTCTATGGCGCCAAGATTGGTATCATAGGTCTCAATGGTAGCGGTAAGTCTACTCTCATGAAGATTATCGCTGGTATCGACAAAAACTATCAGGGTGAGGTCGTTTTCTCACCAGGTTACTCTGTTGGTTATCTTGAACAGGACCCAAAACTCGACCCTAATAAAACTGTCCGCCAAGTGGTAGAGGAAGGTGTGAAACCCATCATGGACCTTCTCGCAGAATATGAAGAGGTCAACAACGCTTTTTGCGACCCCGAGGTGCTCGAAGATCCTGAGAAGATGGATAAACTCATGGAGCGGCAGGCTCAGCTGCAAGACAAGCTCGATGCTGCTGATGCTTGGAACATTGATAATAAGCTCGAGCGTGCTATGGATGCTCTCCGTTGTCCTCCGGATGACCAACCGGTTAGTCAGCTTTCCGGTGGTGAACGTCGCCGGGTTGCTCTTTGTCGTCTCCTCCTTCAGCAGCCCGACGTGCTCCTCCTCGACGAACCTACCAACCACCTTGATGCCGAGTCAATCGACTGGCTCGAACAGCATCTCCAGCAATATCCCGGCACTGTCATAGCTGTTACTCACGACCGTTACTTCCTCGACCATGTTGCCGGTTGGATTCTTGAACTTGACCGTGGTGAAGGCATTCCTTGGAAAGGCAATTACTCTTCTTGGCTCGACCAAAAGACTAAGCGTATGGCTCAGGAGGAGAAGCAGGCAAGCAAGAGGCGTAAGACTCTCGAACGCGAATTAGAATGGGTGCGTATGGCTCCGAAGGCTCGTCAGGCAAAAGGTAAAGCACGTCTCGCAAGCTACGACCGTCTCCTTAATGAAGATCAGAAGCAACGTGAGGAGAAACTCGAGATTTTCATCCCCAATGGTCCCCGACTTGGCAATAAGGTGATTCTTGCCAATCATGTGGCGAAGGCTTTCGGGGAGAAAAATCTCTTCGACGATTTAAACTTTATGCTCCCCCCAAATGGAATTGTCGGTGTTATCGGTCCTAATGGTGCAGGTAAGACTACTCTATTCCGTCTCATCATGGGCCTTGAGAAGCAAGACGGTGGTGATTTCGAAGTTGGAGATACCGTCAAGATTGCATACGTCGATCAGTCTCATAAGGATCTCGATCCTGAAAAAAGTGTCTATGAGGTGATTTCTCAGGGTGTGGAGTCTTTCCGTATGGGTGGTCGGGATATGAATGCTCGCGCTTATCTCTCAAAATTCAATTTCACCGGTGCTGACCAAGAGAAGAAAATCGGTGTCCTTTCAGGTGGTGAGCGCAATCGTCTTCATCTTGCAATGGCTCTTAAGGAAGAAGG
>CAZWJO010000097.1:0-11573 GCA_964634905.1 uncultured Sangeribacter sp. | reverse complement strand
ATTAGTCTTATTAGACATTATATTAGTCATTGATAATTGATCTCAGTAATTCTTCGTCGGCAAGGAATGGCTCTGTGATCATGAAGCCGTTTTCGGCTTGGGTGTCGTTCCATTCCTTGACAGTCGCCATGGCATTTTCGTTGCGTGCCCAACTACGACGAGCTACTCCTCCCATCACATCCCAAAGCATAGCCTTGGTTAAGATTTCATCAACTCTGTCAGAGCCGTCGCAAATCATGCCAAATCCGCCGTTGATAGCCTTCCCTATACCGACGCCGCCTCCATTATGAAGAGCCACTAAGCTCATTCCACGGGCACAGTTTCCGGCAAAGCATTGCACAGCCATGTCGGCCATTACGTTAGATCCATCCTTTATATTAGACGTTTCGCGGAATGGAGAGTCTGTGCCGCTTACGTCATGGTGGTCACGACCAAGCATTATCGGACCAACCTCTCCCTTACGGACCATATCATTGAATTTCAAAGCAATTTTCAGGCGGCCCATAGCATCCTGATACAGGATTCGGGCTTGGGTTCCGACTACAAGCGCATTCTTTTCGGCATCGCGAATCCAAACCCAGTTATCCATATCCTGTCCACGTCGCTCCTTAGGAATACAATCCATCGCAGCTTTGTCGGTCTTCACAAGATCCTCATGTTTTCCACTCAGACAAACCCAACGGAAAGGTCCATATCCATAGTCAAATAACATCGGACCCATAATATCTTCTACGTATGAAGGCCAGATAAAACCGTCTTTCTCATCAACACCGTTCTTTGACAATTCCTTGACTCCGGCATCATACATAGCTTTCATAAAGGAATTACCATAATCAAAGAAATAAGTTCCTCGATCAACGAGTGTCTTGATAGCCTTATAATGACGATGCAGGGTCTCGTCTACGAGTCGACGGAATTCTTCAGGGTTATCATGCAGAAGACGTGTGCGTTCCTCAAATGAAAGACCTACCGGACAATATCCACCTTCATATACTGCGTGGCAAGATGTCTGGTCGCTGAGAAGTTCTATCTTTTTGTTTTCCTTTACTGCATATTCAAGCAAATCTACAATATTGCCATGATATGCAATCGAAAGTGGTTTCTTTTCTGCCATTGCTTCTTCTGCCAGTTTGAAAGCTTCAGCAAGATCATCGGTGACAACCTGTACCCATCCCTGATTCTTTCTCGTAGCAATTCTGGAAGCATCTACTTCAGCTACAATCGAGACTGCTCCGGCAATGTCTGCGGCTTTGGGTTGCGCTCCACTCATACCTCCGAGTCCGGAGCTTACAAAAAGATGTCCACGCAGGTCACCGTCTTGTGGCACTCCAAGTTTCATTCTCCCGGCATTGAGGATGGTATTGAATGTGCCATGCACAATACCTTGTGGACCAATGTACATCCATCCCCCGGCAGTCATCTGTCCATAATTGGCAACTCCCATTTGCATTGCTTCGTGCCAATCGTGAAGGTTATCAAACATACCTACCATCATCGCATTGGTAATGATGACGCGTGGAGCCTCGGGCTTAGATGGGAAAAGTCCAAGTGGATGACCGGATTCCACTACGAGAGTCTGGTCTTCTGTAAGATTCTCAAGATATTTTTTTATTAGTCGATATTGGAGCCAGTTTTGGCATACCTGTCCAGTCTCACCGTAAGTAACGAGTTCGTACGGATATAGGGCTATGTCAAAGCAGAGATTGTTGTCGATCATCACTTGGAAAGCTTTTCCGGCAAGACATTTACCTTTGTATTCATCTACAGGTTTAGCTTTCAAGTCGCCTTCCGGACGCCAGCGGTAAGCATAGATTCTGCCCCGGGTGCGGAGTTCCTCAAGAAATTCCGTAGCGGCTTTCTCATGAAGTTCCTCCGGCAGATATCGGAGGGCGTTCTTAAGAGCTGTAATAGTTTTTTCCGGAGTAAGGGTATAATGACGGTCCGGAGCTCTGCGGATTCCGTCTTCAAACTTTGGATCTTCGGGCCATTCTGCCGAAAGAAGGATTCTGTTGTCAGCCATATATCAGGTCAGTTGTTAGCTTATGTTTATATGTTTTCCTCACAAACTGTGAGTTTTCCACAAAATTAATAAAAATTTGCCAAACGACCACAAAAAACTGACATAAAAATTTAAATGCGCTATTCCTCCAGATCTTCCCCTACGTATTTCCAGATTTCTTAACTATGGAGGTTTCATCTGAATTTATGGTTTTCCTCTAAAAAAATCTCAGCATATAGCAAATATGTAAAAAAATTATTGTAAATTTGAATACTTTTTTATAAACACCTCTATAACTAATTTTAAGAATGATAAAACGGTTTCTGATATTTATAATGATAATGCTGACAATCAATAGTTTGTCAGCAAGGGAAAACGACACTGACTCCATGATAGCTTCCTCAGATTCCATCGATGTAAGACTTGAAAAAGATGAATTGATAAGCAGAAACCTGTTTGTGGAATTTTATGGATCATCATTAGGTATTGGCATCGGTTATGACCAAAGATTCAAACCTAATTCAGTTTTTGGATTCAGTGCGGGGCTATCGTTCACAAATGGACATAGTAGTAATGAGGGATGGTTTGGTCACATAAACGACAATTTCACAAGAGTAGATTTTAAGGGCGTAACAATACCATTAGAGGTCAACGCTATATTAGGAAAAAGAGCCAGTAAATTTGAACTGGGTATTGGAGCTACTCCTTGTCTTCTTAATAGATATGAAGAGTATCACATAGGTTGGTATTCCGATGATTATTATTTTGAAACTAAAAAAGGAACAAAACTCAATATTTTTGGAACTCTTAATATGGGATATCGTCTTCAGCGTAAAAGCGGATTCTTTATGCGCATTGGTTTGTCATTCCTTTTAGGAGATATACAATGCTCCCCAATTGATGGATTGATCGCTTTGCCAAATCTCTCTTTGGGTTATACCATCAGGTAAAAATTTATAATTAGCAAAGGAATCAGCTCGCATGATGTACATCAGAGAAATAATGCAAATCCGAAACTTGCTCCTCCCAAACGCTTCCGGAAAAGCCTTTTCCTTTCTACTTTGATATATTTTTTGAAGGCCAAAGACAACTCTTCAAAAGTCTTTATATCGATCCTACTGACTGGAATTGGGAAGAATATCCTGTCCTTCACATTGACCTCAACAGAATCTCTACTGAAACTCGCCATCTCGACAATCCAATGATAGCTGAAATTTCTAAATGAATAAGAAAACAGAGACTCCTCGGCTGTGTTATTAGCAGCGTGTGGAGTCTCTGCACTTATTCCTTGTTTCAGAACGGAATAGAGTTGAGAAATTCTATATGTTTGTTATTCATCGGGCGATGTATCCTCACCATTATTGTCCTTGTTCTCTTCCGGATCTTTATATTGAGAGGTGAACACTAATTTGAACGCATCCATCTCTTTTTTATCAATTACCTTATCGTTATTGTCATATACATTGATCATAACTTTCATTGACTCATTTGTTGCCGTAAGATTAAACCAATATCTTTTTCCCGGTTCTATTTTTCTGTTAAAATTGTCTATGGTAATTGTATATCTATCAGGTGTTCGTATGTTTGGGTCAGTGCTATAATAAGCACTTTCTGCACCCCCATTAAACACGTCTATTGTTAAACTATCAACAACTTCCGGAGTAAATTTAGGACCTCCAATTCTTGGGGTTACTACAGCATAGAACTCGTATGTCTGTCCGGCATTCAGAGGAAGTTTTAATGCACTTTTCTCATTTATCTTATGTACGGCCTTATGTGAATGCACTACTGTTGTATCTGGTTTAGTGGGATTAAGTGGATGTCTTTTTGGAGTTTCTTTAAAATTTTCTTCTAAATGAAATCCACCATTTTCATTTCCAACTACTGCGAAATAGTTAAACCCATATATAAAAGCAGTCATACTTTTCGAATATGCTGTAAATACCATTTCAGAAACATTGGAGAATAGTGGTTTTCCGGTTTTATTTTGTAGAGTTACTCGAAATATAGAAGAAAAATGCTTGAAATGGAAATCGGGAATATTTCCTTTATCATCGACTTTAACCACATCATACATGCGCATCATCATGTGTACATGTTTCATTGCAGTCCCAGTTGTTGGTTTTTCGACAATTTTTTGATCATATAGATAACTTCCAGCTTGGTAAGAAATTACATTACTATACACAGAATCACAATCTTCCAATTTTGCTGAATGAGCCTCACAAACCACAGCAAGAATGGAATCTCCAGGCTCCATCAACTCTTGGAATAGCTGTATATTGGAACTTTCCTCATCATTCTCTGGATCAAAAACAAACTCTGCTCGCTTCCCTATAATCTTATCAAGGAACATCACTGGAGCTATTTTGCTTTGATGGTATTTTGAGAATTTTGATAAATTAAACAGTGTTATGTAATCTCTATCATAATCCGAACCCGCTTTCAACCAAGTAAAAACTTCTTTAGTGCTATCTTGATGGGCATACTCAATGGCAGCCCTTGTATCTTCGGGGGTGTCAATATATGCTCTTACTCTGAACTCTTTTTTATCAGCTTTGCTCTCTTGGGGAGCCTCTGATTGACAAGAAAACAATGCAGGCATAAATGCCAACATTGCCAATATTGATTTTAATTTCATACTTGTTATTATTCGATTATATGACTCACCAATATCCACCATTTCCAAAATTTTCACCGCTTGAACTTGAACAAAGAATTGGAAGTTCATTGTTAAGGTCTACTACCTCGGTCTCCGGCTTTACATAGGTCTTTTTTACCTTATTATCGTTCATAATCTTGTGTTTTGTGTTTAAAAAATTTTTGCAGTTACAAAATTACTAAATTTTTTCATAATTTTCCAAATTTTCTATGCGACAATTTCATTTTCAAAATGCGACAATCCCCACACACAAAAATTTGATGCGACAAATTCTAATCACCTGATGTTACAAAAATGAATGTAAAAATAGCCCCAATCTGCTATGTAACAATCCAATTGTTATATAGCAGACGGGGACTGAATCAAAACTTCATGATCTTTTTACCATTACGAATTAACACACCTTTGAACAACTCATTAATTCGTCTGCCGTAGAGGTCAAATGTTTGGGCTCCTGTATCAAACTTATTTCCTTGTATGCTATTAATTCCGGAAGTAGAATTATCTTCAAACTTCACATAAATACATTCGGGAGAGTTGGCGGAAGCATTTTCCGGCAGTTTTATATATGCACTGCATGCAACAGTCTGATCCCCCTCTTCTGCTTTCCGGAAAAAACTTCCATCCCATACATAGCACGTATTTTCTAAATCATTCGTCTCAGAAAAACTCAGATTTTCATACACCCCAATAAATCCATCCGCTTTGATATCGCTGACAGTTTCAGCGATCTGTATCCCTCCATCCAACTCTATTCCATCAATAAAATCAGTATCAGGAATCAACATAAAAGGAGTATTTGAGTAGGAGTAATCAGATTCTTCAGAAAGAGATTCAAATACTGCCATTTCCTCATTCTCTTCATATTTGCTATAAGTAAAGAATGATCCTATGTCAGCCATTGGCATAGAAAACGGAAGGCACATCGGGTAAGGAGTGTCTTTGCTTAATGGTATATTGATTGTGACTTTGTCAGCAATAAAAGAATATGGCACACTCAGCATAATTTGCGTGTTTGGGGTTTCTCGGTTAGCTCCGTAGTTTATTACGAAGTGTTCACATTTATCCCCTACCACGACATTCTTTCTTCCGTAAGAAATATTTGTGCTATTCGGCACATAGACTAATGTTGCCTCAGATAACTGGTCGATTATTTTTGCGCAATCTGATGCAGCTTGCGACAAATCAACTAAACGAAGAGTTTCGCAACCGGAAAACATATCCTCAACATTTGTCACATTGATCATATTGAAATTACTCATTGTCAGAGATTTCAAATCCGAACAACCTGTAAAAGCATTTGACATGTTTTTCACACTTGAAGTATCAAGATTCTCCAAGCCTTCAATTATCTGCAAATTCTTGAATCCTTCAAACCAATTGGCAATACTATTGGGACACACCGTATTAAACGATGGTTCGATAATGATTTTGATGGCATCTGAGGCATGGGTGTTAGTCCAAGAAGGATAATTATCATTCTGATCTAAATCAACATCCCATATATTCTTGCTTTTAGCTCGAGGAGCAACTATATCAAGCGATCCTGATATGCTCATTTTTGTGTTGAAACACATAAAATGCAATTCAGAATCAGAGGGGTAATAGAAGGCGTATGGATACTTCATTAAAAAGGTGAGATAGCTTTCATCTCCTTTAGCCGCATGAGTTTTGTCGGTAGAGGAGGAATCGAAATTCTTTAGATTGGAGCATCCTTCAAACATATCAGCAGATGAGGATATGCTTTCGGTCATAAACTTATCGCATACATAGATAGTAGATATGGAAGAACAACCGGAAAACATACCCGCCATGTCAGTAACACTTGCAGTATTGAAAGTACTGATATCAAGTTTTTTCAAGTTTGTACACCCTGCAAACATGTCTTGCATATCAGTCGCTCTTGATGTGTTGAAATAAGTCAACGATAACTCAGAAAGATTGGCGCACCCTTTAAACATTCCGGACATATCTGTAACGCAAGAAGTATTCAAATACTCTAAGCCAGTAATGGAGGTCAGATTAGCAAAACCGTCAAACCAGCAGAAACAGCTCGTAGCCCTTACGTCTTTGAAAGACTCGTCAAACTCCACTTTCGTAGCATCGGAAGCCTTAGTATCGTGCCAAACGGGGAGGTTGCTTCCTTGATTCAGGTCTAACTGCCAGGCAAGCATACCTTCGATATTCTCATATCTGTCTGGCAAAGAGTCGGAACATAGGAAAAGCATCGATGCATCTTCTTCATTATATATAGCAAATGGAATTTCAGCTTTCATCCCGAATGCTATAAACAAGAATAAAATCAAAGAATGATATTTAGTATTCATATCTTGATTCAATCAAAAGTTATTGCCAAACCCCTCCGCTTTCAAAATCATTTTCTTTTTTTGAAAAATTCACCCTGAAAGGTCCGGATACAGAGTTGAAAAGAAGACTTCCATCGGGCAAATACTGAATTACGGCGTATGCTCCATTGCCACGATTGTTTTTACCAAACGATACTCGCTGACGCGTCTCACCTGTCTTCCAGTCCATACCTGTGATCACCCATCCGTCATTGTCGTAGCCATTGACAAAAACCATTTCCGAAGGAATGCTTACTGAAGGAATCATGCTGATGGAACTTACGTCCGTTCGGGTCCATTTGCTTTCCCATTTATTTTCCTTTACATTCCATCTGACACATTCCGCCCCTTTGGGACCAGGCGTCAATGGACCAATTGCCAAAACACCTACCATTTTGTCTGAAATCACAGCAGTTGCCGCATCAATATTGTTGACCACAAAGGCATCATATCCACCAGCAACTACAGATTGCTCCGACTGCACCCATTCCGTTCCAGACGGCAGACCGCAAGAGACTTCAAAAGCATCAGCCAAACGAGGATTTGAAGGATCAATAGCTTTGGCATCAGCAGGAATATCATCACGCCAGAATGCCACAAGTTTCATTCTTTTAGATCCATCAGTGATGACAACAAGTTTATCTTCTTCGTCGCCAAATCCCATCAAAGTAGGCGTTGAACCGGTTCCAAAACCATGTTTTATGGCAGGAGCCTCCGGACCTCCGTCGTATGTCGCGTTCCACGCACCATCAGATTCCTTATCCGAGAAATTTCCATTTTTGCAGATCAACTTGCGCATTATCCCCTTTCCTCCGGAGGTGGTACTGTTGCTTGCCACATATACCCCGCCATTCTCATCATTGGAGATTGAATTTGTCAGGATCTGGTCGTCGCCAAAAGGATATGAGTCAATGATGCCTGACAAAGCCCTATCTACAGAGACCAATCCTCTTTGGGAAGCAATTAAGAGATATCCGTCATAACTCATTGATACTCCCATAATAGTGTAAGAACCAAAGATATGAGGAGTCATGTCGATCTGACCGTCAAGCTGAATACCCTTTGAAGGATCATTCTTATCAATGAGACTATATACAGCTATTATTCTTCCGGCATTGACATAAATATTATTGTCGCGGTCGCAAAGTACATAATTGCCGTTTGCAATCGCTGCCTGTGGCATGGCGCCCAAAACTTCCTTGACAGCTGATTCGAGTTCGGCAATGGATGAGTAATTTGCCGTCAACTTCTCAAGACCTTCTTTTGTGCGCATCGTTGTTCCTGGCATTGCAGCCTCTGCAACTTTCTTGAAATCTCCATTTGAGACTTTTATATATGAAACCCTGTCGCTTCCGACGCCCCACATATAATCAGATGATGTGGAGGCGATGGTCATGAGATTGACCGGTCCACTCCAACTTGATTCACAATCATTAGGATTGACATTAAAAATTCCATCTTTGACTGCATACGGAAAAGCATCTGTCTGAGCAGAATTAAAATGAGTTATGCTATATATGCTGCTTGCAAGCCAGGGATTGGCAACAGGAGAATTGTATTGAGATAATGGTTTGTCGGTGATTATTTCCGGACCATCATTTTCCTCACTATGGCACCCTGTCATAAGCATCGCACTGAATACTATCCCTGATGCTAAAGTCAATTTCAAAGTTCTATTAACGCTTATCATATTATTGTCGATTTGATAATGCAAAATTAATAATAATTTCATTAATAGCCATAATTCTATATGCGACATTTTCATTTTTTGATGCGACAATAATTCCAAATCCTAATATTATATATAAATACCCCCGAATTCAAATCTAAGTATAGCATCAGAAGCTGTATAAAATTTGGTAATGTCGGAAATAAAGATTATCTTTGCATCAGAATTTTTTAACCGACAGACATGAAGAACCGTAACTATCTACTTTCTGCAGTCGCCGCACTCACTGCAATATCAGCAGGGGCGGCTGTTAACGATTTTGTCATCAAGACAAACAAACCTGGTGCGCCCATACAACCTACAATGTATGGCATCTTCTTCGAAGACATTAACTACGGAGCTGATGGCGGACTTTACGCCGAACTCGTCAAGAACCGCAGTTTCGAATTCCCGCAAACTTTTATGGGTTGGAACATTTTTGGTAACGTTCAAGTGAAAGATGACGGACCATTTGACAGAAATCCACATTATGTGCGTCTTGGTGACCCCGGACATGCACATAAGCACACCGGAATAGAAAACGAAGGTTTCTTTGGAATTGGTGTAGAAAAAGACAAGGAATATCGTTTCTCCGTTTGGGCACGTACGCTCGACGGAGAAACAGCTAAAATCCGTGTCGAAATCACTGACCCCGACACCATGGGCGAACATCAAGATATCGCCAAACAAGATGTGGAAATTTCTGGCAAAGAGTGGAAAAAATATACAGTTATACTTAAACCATCTCAAACTGAACCCAAAGCTCATCTTAGAATTTTCCTCACAACTCCTAAATCAGGCGTAGATCTTGAGCACGTTTCTCTTTTCCCAGTCGATACTTGGAAAGGGCACGAAAACGGTATGCGTAAAGACCTTGCCCAAAAGCTTGCAGACCTCAAGCCCGGCGTATTCCGCTTCCCCGGTGGTTGCATTGTGGAAGGCACCGACCTTGATACCCGCTATCAGTGGAAGAACACGGTTGGGCCGGTCGAGAACCGTCCACTCAACGAAAACCGCTGGCATTATACCTTTACCCATCGTTTCTTCCCGGATTATTTCCAAAGCTATGGACTCGGATTCTATGATTATTTCCTATTGAGTGAGGAAATCGGTAGCGAACCTCTTCCGATTTTGAGTGTGGGACTCGCATGCCAATTCCAGAATAATGATCCTGCAGCTCATGCACATGGCGAAGAACTTCAGCAATATATCGATGATGCTCTTGATCTCATAGAGTTTGCCAACGGCTCAACCGATACAGAATGGGGTAAACTTCGTGCAGAAATGGGACACCCGGAGCCTTTCAATCTTAAATATCTTGGAATAGGAAATGAGCAATGGGGTCCGGAATATCCCGAGCATCTTAAACCATTCCTTGACGCTATCCGTAAGAAGCATCCGGAAATAAAGATTGTCGGTTCATCCGGTCCGGACTCTGAGGGAAAACAGTTTGACTACCTTTGGCCAGAGATGAAGAATCTCAAAGCAGACCTGGTGGATGAGCATTTCTATCGTCCGGAATCATGGTTCCTTGAGCAAGGTCGCCGCTATGATAATTACGACCGCAAAGGTCCGAAAGTGTTTGCAGGCGAATATGCATGCCATGGCAAAGGAAAGAAGTGGAATCATTTCAATGCAGCACTTCTTGAAGCTGCATTCATGACAGGACTCGAACGCAATGCAGACATTGTACACATGGCTACTTACGCTCCTCTCTTTGCCCATGTTGAGGGTTGGCAATGGCGTCCGGATATGATATGGTTTGATAATCTTGAAAGTTTCCCAACTTCAAGCTATTATGTTCAACAGCTTTACGGCACCAACAAAGGTGATTATGTTTTACCATTGACCATGAACGGCAAAACTGTAGCTGGAGACCCCGACCAAAACGGACTCTTTGCAAGTGCGGTAGTTGACAAAGAAAATAATACATATATAGTTAAGGTGGCTAATGTTTCCAACGAACCTCAGCAACTCAATCTTACATTCGATGGAATGAAGAAGGAAGTTCTTAATGGTGGTAAGGTAGTCACTCTACATTCTGATGTAGAAACTGCTGAAAACAGTCTGGAAAATCCTTCTCTTGTTGCTCCTCAGACAGCTACTATTGACGCATCCGGCAACAATTATTCCACCACCATCGGAGCAAAAACATTCGCAGTATATACTTTCAACATAACTAAAAAGTAAAAAATCATGTTAGAATTCAATGATCAGACAGCTCAAGAGGCTATCGATAGCGGAAAACCCGTGGTAATCGACTTCTGGGCAACTTGGTGTGGTCCTTGCATTAAGCTTGGCCCTATCGTAGAAGAACTCGCTGCAAAATATGGCGATCAAGTGACAGTAGGTAAACTCAATATCGACGAAAACGACGAGGTTGCAAGTGCCAACCGTGTTCGTAACATCCCGACTGTTCTTTTCTTTAAAGACGGGGAAATGAAAGAACGCTCAGTTGGTCTCGTAAAACTTGCTGATCTCGAAGCAAAACTTCAGGCTATCCTCTAAGCCCTCGATATCATCAAAAATTAATGGGATGAACTTCAATCGTTCATCCCATTATTTTTGAATGATTATAAATCTTTAACCACTTCTTCCGGAACATCAGCTGCCTTTGGATCTACATCAGCGAAAGGAGCATCCAAATTTAATTCCTGATATCCTTCCTTTACTTCTTCTGCGATTTTCTTTTCCATAATATTAAGAATTTAATGTTATAATTTTTACTATTACAACATTAATGTCCCCTCAATGGTTTAATCTCCCTTTATCATATCACAGACCGTCCCGATACCAGCCAACCTGACAACCCGCCAACCTGACAACCTGACAACCCGACAACCCGACAACCCGACAACC
>CAZWJO010000096.1:0-11642 GCA_964634905.1 uncultured Sangeribacter sp. | reverse complement strand
AGGTAATGGTGTATATAACGGAACCGGCACATTGACAGTCGGAAATGATGAAAAGGCTATAAACTATTCCGGGACTTTCACAGGAAAACCACGTGTAGTCAAGATAGGCAAATGCGATATGATTCTCTCAAAGCTCATGTCAGAAATCAACGGACTGACAATCAGAGAAGGGACCCTTTCTCTAAGTGCCTCCAAATCCCCATACAATACAGAATTCTTGAAAACCCCGCTGACAATTGAAGAGGGGAGTAAACTTCGTGGTCGCGGTACGGTTGGCAACATTACAGTTAATGAGAATGGAATCATTGAACCTGGCTCATACTCCGAAACCTCTGCTCATCATTACGGCCCGATCTTCTCCAACGGCAATGTCACCGTGAATGCAGGAGCAACCTTGTCTCTTTATCTGCGTGCGGCTGGAAAGAACAATGATTGCTCATATCTCAATGTAAAGGGGAATCTAAAGATTGATGGTAATATAATAGTGACCATGAATCCTGAATACACTCCGGCTATAGGAGACGAATTTCGACTCTGGATCACAGAAAACTTCAGCGGAACTCCCAACATAGAACTTCCCGAACTTCCGGAAGGGCTTAATTGGGATTTCACCGGTCTGAATGATGCTTCCGGCATACTGAAAGTCGTTGAGGGGTCAGGAATCAGTATGATCAGTAATGACACTCCGGTCTGTTGCAAGGTATTCGACCCTTTAGGCATTTGCATAGGTCACTTCGAGGCTATCAAGGGCAACGTTGCTGAGGCAGCCAAGAGCAATCTCAACCTCTCCTCCGGCATCTACCTATTAGTCATCGAAGTCGCCGGACACACCGAAACCATTAAACTACAATTCTAAATTCAATCAAACATTACAATAATCTTGTAAGGACGTACAACTCGATCGTCCCGAACATAACAATCCTTGTATTATCTCTTTTTTCTATGTATAAAATTAGTAAACTAATCCCCTTTAGCGGTCTCCTACTTCTGATGAGCAGTGCAGTTACGTTAGCACAGGCTCCGCGTCAGACTATAGAGGTCACTCAGGAGCAACTTGATACTTATCCCGAAGGCAAATTTGATGCCACTTGGGAATCTCTCGAATCAAATTATAGCGTCCCAGAATGGTTTAAAGATGCAAAGTTCGGCATCTTCATACATTGGGGGCCCTATACGGTCCCCGCTGCGGGCAGCGAATGGTATCCCAAACACATGTACAATGGCATCAGTAAGGCTCATCGCGAGAAGTGGGGACCTCAGTCAGAATTTGGATATAAGGATTTCATCCCCCTTTTCAAGGCTGAGAATTTCAATGCTGATGAATGGGCCGAACTATTTAAGGCAAGCGGAGCGCAATACGTAATTCCTACAGCGGAACACCATGACGGATTTGCAATGTATGACAGCGACCTCACGGAATGGACTTCAGTAAAGCATGGTCCGAAACGCGATGTCATCGGAGAGCTTTCAAAGGCTGTTCGCGACAGGGGCATGAGATTCGGTATCAGCAATAACAGAGTTGAGAACTGGGATTTCATGTATCCAAGCCTCGATCCCGACTCTACTGACTTGTTTGATCCTCAATATGCTTCCTTATATGGACCTCCTCAAAAACCTACAGAAAATTCAGGCATGGGTCCATCCGAAGAGCATCCGGGTCCTCATCCTCAAAACGATGCATTCATGAACGAATGGCAATATCGAGTGATGGAGATTATCGACAAATATCAGCCAGACCTTATATATTTTGATAATGGCATCAATTATCGGTCGATGGATCCTTGGAAACTGAATATTGCCCGTTATTACTACAACAGTGCCGATAAATGGGGTAAGGAAGTTTCGCTACAGTCGAAAAGCGATGCTTATAAAGCCGGTTCTATCCGCGATTTCGAAAGAGAATCAAGAGCGCCTAAGGAAAAGACAAGCTATTACTGGCAGGTTGATGACCCAATCGGACACAAGTTCGGCTACGTGGAAGGACTAAAGCTTCAAAATGCTGATGGAATAATTCGTAGCCTCATTAATAATATTTCGCGTAACGGAAACCTGTGTCTCAATGTATCACCAAAATCGGACGGGACTATTCCTGACGACCAGAAAAAGGAACTATATGCCGTGGGGAAATGGCTATCCAAGTATGGTGAGGCAGTCTATGGCTCAAGAGCCTACGGAGAAAACAAGGATGGCGATGTTAGATATACATCTAAAGGTCGGCGCAATCTCTATGCCTTCATTCTAAAATGGGATGGAAAGGCTACAGAACTTCCCGGGATTAAAGCTTCCGATATAGAAGACATATCTATGATCGGAGGAGAAAAGCTTAAATGGGACGATAAGGACGGAAAAGTATTTGTCGAAACTGCCACCCCGGCTACCGATGGACCAGCTACTGTATTGAAAATCAAACTTAAATCAGATCTGACAGCCCTCTTCATCGGTGATTCGATCACCGATGGAGGCTGGGGAAGAAGCGCCGGTAAGGCGCTTCCTTCGTCCAAACGCAATCAGACAGACCTGAACCATAATTTGGGTCATAGCTATGTGATGCTTTCTTCAGCCAAGATGATGGCAGAAGATCCGAAACTGAAGTGCAAGTGGCTCAATCGGGGCATTTCAGGAAATACCATAAAGAGTCTCAAGATGCGTTGGAAAGAAGATGTTGTGAATGAAGATCCTGATGTGCTTACAGTGATGGTTGGAATCAACGATGTCTATAAGTTTTATCGAGATGGAGGAATTGAAGATTTCAATGTAAATGTATGGACTTCAGACTTTAGAGATCTTCTCACACAAGCAAGAGAAGCTAATCCATCAGTAAAGATTATTCTGATGTCTCCCTTCGTAGCAGAAGGCAGATCAGTAGATAACAATATTTTCCCACGTGTGAAAAAATCTATAGATCAATGCGCCGAAAGCGTAAAAGGGCTTGCCAAGGAATTCAATGCTGAATATATAGACACAAACGCACTGTTTAATTCCCTGACTTCAGGCAATCCTGATTCAACAAGATGGCTATGGGATGGAATACATCCGACTCCTGCAGGACATCAACTCATTGCAAATTTGTGGACAGAAAAAGCCAAAAAGAAAAAATTGATATACTAATTCCTAAGTAGCTCGCAAAAATATAATCTTTATTCGCCAATTGGATTATTTTTCAGAATAATTATTTTGATTTGCAAATTTCATAAATTTGCGTTATCTTTGTGAAAAATATCCCAAAATATGACAAAGTACATCGATCCTACCTACGACTTAGGGTTCAAACTCCTTTTCGGAAGAGAGAAGATATCCGAACCCATACTTGTCGACCTTCTCAATGCCATACTGTGCGATACCGAGGGTTTCGAGGAGATCAAACATGTCAGCTATCTCAACAACGAGCGTACAGCCGATTGGAAGGACGGCCGTTCAATCCGGTATGACATCCTGTGCGAGACATCCTCCAACCATCGCTTCATCGTGGAGATGCAGAAGGCCGGGCAACCCAAATTCATCGACAGAGCAACATTCTATGTTGCCAGGGGCATAGCCGAGCAAGGATATAGAGGGAAAAAGGAGGATGTGGAATGGGACTATACCCTGAAGCCTGTCATAGGTATTTTCTTCTGCAATTTTCATGTCTATGGATTGAACGAGAAACATATAATAAAGGCTTCGACGTTGGATGAGGAGACGCTAAAACCGATAGGGTCTAAGACACGTTATATTTTCGTGCAGCTCCCATTCTTTGACAAGGAGGAGCATGAGTGTGAGAAGATGGATGACAAATGGATTTATAATATCAAGAATATGGGAATAAGACAGGAAGTGGCATTCAAGAATAATAGCGAGATCTTCAAAAGGCTCGCTGAGGTAGCCAACATGTCGTCGCTAACACCGGAGGAGCGGTATCACTACGAGGCTGATGTCAAGAACGCACGCGACACTCTCAACCAGATTCATGGGGCATTCAAGGATGGCGAACAAAAAGGACGTGCTGAAGGAAAGAAGGAAATTGCTCGGAAGATGTTGGAGAGTGAAATGGACATCAATTTGATTAAGTCATTTACCGGTCTTTCCGAATCTGAGATCTTGGATCTCTCTTTGGAATAAGATCGAATTTAATGGCGCATGCTATTCAATAATCTCTCCCGATAGATTAAGGACGTCGTCGGCTACTACCATGGCAGGGCGATAGTCGGGCTCACGCACCGACATTTTCACATTGTCGAGAGTCAAACCATCTACATGCCTTACAAAGAGTCCCCACGCCGGCAACTCTCCAAACATGTGAAACTCGGGGTATGAGGCAATCTCTTCCGGCACATCCTTGTAGCGATAAGCTCCAATATATGCCATCCCCTTAGTTCCTCTCCCAGGATAAGACACCTCTATATTACTTAGTTTCACATTCTTCACACGGCATCCCGGAATACCAGTAATACTCGCAGGGAATGGATTATGAATTGTGTTTATGTCAGGTCCGCGTAAGTCATAGTCGCTGTCAGGTCTGCCAAAAGGTATCTCACATTTAAGATTGCTTATCGTGACGTTGGAAAGAGATCCCGGTTTCTCCCCTCGCCTATGCCCAAGACGAATAAAGAAGGCATTGCCCGTATTCACTGCCTCAATGGAGTCAACCGTCACATTATCCAACACAGCCCCATCTACGCTCTCAAGAGCTATAGCCGAACGGAACGTATCTCTGATTTTAATATTCTTAATGGTGACATTTCTAAATCCTCCAAACGACTCTGTGCCCATCTTTATCGCATTTGCACTGCTTGCAATCCGGCAGTCGGAAATAAAAATATTGTCATTGCCATCTTCCGTATCAAATGATTTTAGCACAATACCATCATCAGCTGAGTTGATGTCACATCCTGTTATCCTCACATTATGGCAGTCTGCTACGTCTATACCATCATTATTCCAATATGCACGGTTCACAAAATCAATGTCCTTTATCACTACATCATTACACTTATTCAAAGAGAATCCCCAGCTGGCCGACCCCCTAAGTTTGACATCCTCAACTTTCAGAGAATCCACTCTATCAAAATCAAGCAATTTCGGACGTAGCGAAGGTCGCATTCTACGTATGTTATAGTTTGGATCCACACGTTCTCCAATATGATGCAGACTGTCAATTGCAAGAGCGAGTTCAAGCCCCCTGCCATCGATCGTTCCCTCACCGGTAATTGAAATATTATGAGCGTCGCGAGCCACAATCAAGCCGAATTGAGGCTTCGAGCACTTGTCGGAAACTCCACTGACCACGTCATCTTTCTTTTCAAGATATCCGTCATAATCATACGGATTAGTGCTCCCTAATAACACTGCTCCTCTTTCAAGATGCAAATTCACTCCTGATTTAAGCTGGAGAATTCCGGTGACATGAACTCCGGCAGGGATCACTAATATGCCCCCGCCCTCGAGGGCAGCTATTGAATCGACACTCCTCTGAAACGGACTGCCCGCACTAACTGTAAAAGACACAACAAGAGCTGTCAGAATACAAATATATCTCATCTTCTACTTTCTATAGATTTCACATCTTGCAAAATTAATAAAAACAATCTATATTCTCAAATCTTTAAACACGTAAATCATTGTCATTACCGGTAACTTCCGATTGCAATTTACTCCATTGCATCGCCATCGGCCCCGTAAGAACGAATGGTCCATACATCTTCTGTAAAAGTCCGACATCCGATTTGATTAAAAAAAATTTGGTTAAAACCGTTTTTTTTTGTATTTTTGTGCAAATTGCGAAAATTATGGCCGAAATCGACAATAACAACGACAAAATCCAAGAGGAAAACCTTAACTTCGAAGACCAGAATACCGACGTGGTTCCAACCACGGATGAGCTACTCGAAAGCGGCGAAGCCGGCATAATAGAGACTCCTGAAGACGAACTTCTTGAGGAAGAAGCCGCTGCGGACATACCTCAAGAAGCTACTCCTACTTATAAGATTCCCGGGGCGAGCGACAAGAAACATCAACTCTCCGGCATGTTCAAGAATTGGTATCTTGAATATGCCAGTTATGTGATTCTCGAACGTGCCGTCCCTCACATTGAGGATGGTCTGAAGCCAGTGCAGCGACGCATCCTTCACACGATGCAGACTCTCGATGACGGACGCTTCAATAAAGTGGCAAACATCGTAGGAAGCACAATGAGCTATCACCCACACGGCGATGCATCTATCGGAGATGCCCTCGTACAACTCGGCCAGAAGGAGATGCTCATCGATACACAGGGAAACTGGGGAAACATTCTGACAGGAGACTCTGCTGCTGCTCCACGATATATCGAGGCTCGCCTCAGCGAACTCGCTCTCGAAATACTCTTCTCTCCCAAAATAACAGAGTGGCAACCAAGCTATGATGGACGCAAAAAAGAGCCCGTGACGCTTCCCGCCAAATTCCCTCTGCTTCTTGCCCAAGGAGTAGAAGGAATTGCCGTAGGCCTCAACAGTAAAATTCTTCCCCACAACTTTAATGAGATAGCTGAAGCTGCGATAGCTTACCTGCAAGGAAAACCATTCTCGCTTTTCCCTGACTTCCAAACCGGAGGACTGATGGATGCGTCGCGCTATAATGATGGAGCTCGTGGAGGCCAAATTAAGGTTAGGGCTAAGATTGAAAAAATAGATAATAAGACCCTTGCTATCCGTGAACTTCCATTCGGAAAAACTACTGCTACGCTTATCGACACCATACTAAAGGCTATGGAGAAGGGTAAGATTAAGGTGAGGAAAGTTGACGATAACACTTCGGCTAACGCAGAAATCATTGTGCACCTTGCTCCCGGAGCTTCAAGCGACAAAACAATAGACGCCCTTTACACTTTTACGGACTGCGAAGTCTCGATTTCTCCTAACTGCTGCGTAATTTGGGATAAAAAACCACGTTTTCTTACGGTAAGCGAGGTCCTGAAATTCTCTACCGACCGCACACAAGCCATACTTCATCGCGAACTTGAGATAAAACTCGGGGAGGCACTTGAAAGCCAACTTTTCGCAAGTCTTGAAAAAATATTCATTGAAGAGAGGATGTATAAAGATCCGGAAATCGAACGAGCTGCCGACATGGAGGCTGCTATTGCCCGACTTTCCGAACTTTTCGAGCCTTTCAAGGCTTCTTTCTTCCGTGAGATTACCCACGAGGATTATATGCGCCTGTGGGAAATCAAAATGGGACGGATACTGAAATTCAACTCAGAAAAAGCTGATGAGAAGATAGCACTTCTCGACAAGCAAATAGCAGACTTGAGAAACAGTTTGGAGCATATCGTCGACTATTCTATTGGATGGTTTGCTCATCTCAAAGAGAAATATGGACATGCTTTCCCACGCCGCACCGTGCTCCGTGGTTTTGACTCCATTGTTGCGACCAAAGTGGCTGAGGCCAACAAACGTCTATATTTTGATAAGGAGGGTGGTTTCATTGGCACCGGACTTAAGGATGCTGAATTCAAATTTACTTGCTCTGACATCGATGACGTATTGGTGGTATATCGCGACGGCACATATAAGATATCTAAGGTGCAAGAAAAGCTATATGTCGGTAAGAAAGTGATCCATATCGGGCTCTTCAAGAAAAACGACAAACGTACTATATATAATGTGATCTACCGGAATGGTAAGGCAGGAATCTATTATAAGAAACGTTTCTTCATCACAGGACTTACTCGTGACAAGGAATACAATATGACTAAGGGAGAACCCGGCAGCCGAATTGAGTGGATGACGGTCAATCCCAATGGAGAGGCGGAGACTGTGAAAGTGACTTTGAAAGATGAACCTGGTCCAGACGGCCGCCGCCCGCGCAATTCGGAGGTGATGGTAGATTTTGCGGCTCTTGATATCAAAGGCAAGGATTCTCTTGGAAATCTCGTCACTAAATTTGCCATTGACAAAGTGAACCTGGATAAGAAGGGCACTTCTACTTTAGGTGGTCGCGATGTATGGTTTGATCGCGATGTGCTTCGACTTAATTATGACGGGCGCGGAGACTATCTCGGAAGTTTTCTTGGAGAAGATCTTGTGCTTGTCATCACTAAAGATGGAGAGTTTTATACAACAAGTTTTTCAGAAGAAAACCATTACGAGGATCATATCTTAAGGATAGAGAAATTCGTAAAGGGAAAAGTTTGGACACTTGCTCTTAATGATGCCGATCTTGGCTATCCTTATCTAAAGCGATTTGAGTTTGAGCCATCCAAAAATCCTCAGAGGTTTGTCGGGAATGGACCGGAATCGACAATGTTATTACTAACAGATACCCCTTACCCTCGCCTGCAAGTAACCTTCGGAGGCAATGACTCCGTACGACCTGAATTAGAAATTGATGCAGAGGAATTTATCGCTGTAAAAGGTTACAAGGCTAAAGGAAAGCGTATAACAACCTATCAACTCGGGGAAATCACTGAATTGGAACCTCTTCGGCAGCCTGAACCGGAGACCTCGGCGGAGACTATCGAGTCGGATTTGTCAGACACTTCCGACATGTCTGACATTCCCCAAATTATAGAGCCTTCCCTTTTCGATGATGTATAATTTACTGATAACATTTACCGTCATCGTAGGGACGCACGGCTCGTGCGTCCCTACGATGACAAACTGACTAATACAATTATGAATAAACTAAATATACTTCCTCTAATTGCTTCATTCCTGCTCCTGATGGGAATGACCTATTCATGTGTCGATGACAGCCATCTTAAAAACATATATGATCCTGTCGGGAATTTCGAACAGCTTTGGAAAACTATCGATGAGCATTATTGCTTCCTTGATGAGAAAGGACTTAACTGGGATTCGGTATATATGAAATATCGCCCCCTTGTCAAAGACGACACGCAATACATCCAACTCTTCGCTATCTGCGCCGCTATGCTCGACGAGCTGAAGGATGGGCATGTCAATCTTATCTCCTCGTTCAATACTTCATTCTACAGGAAATGGTGGACCGATTATCCTCAGGATTTCCGTCTGCGCACTATCCAAGAAGACTACCTTCACTTTAATTATCTTCAGACTTCTGGCATTTCATACGCAATGCTCCCTGACACTATCGGATACATGTATTATCCCTCTTTCGCTTACGATATCGGCAATCTGAACCTTGATTATATCCTTGCAATCCTATATCAAAGCAAGGGACTAATTATTGACATCCGTGACAACGGCGGGGGCAATCTGACAAATATCAAGACTCTTGTCAGCCGCCTTATCGACCATAAAGTGTCAGGGGGGACAATACGCCACAAGACCGGACCTGGGCATAACGATTTTTCCGAGCCATACGAAATCTTCTATGAACCATGCGACACCACAAAGAGGGTTCCATACCTGAACAGACCTGTAGCTGTCCTGACCAACCGTAGTTGTTTCAGTGCAGCAAATGATTTTGTTTCGGTGATGAGAACTTTACCCAATGTAAGTATCATTGGAGCAAGAACAGGCGGTGGTGGAGGCCTCCCCTTCAATTCAGAGATGCCAATAGGATGGAATGTAAGGTTTTCGGCGTGTCCAATGACGTCGCCCGGAGGTGGCATTACTGAATTCGGCATAGATCCTTCGCCAGGATGCGAAGTGCATGCTCCCGACTCTCTCTTGATCCAAGGTATCGACCCAATCCTCGACTTTGCCGTAGAGAAAATTTTATCGCATTATCCATCCCAGCCTTCTGAATGATTTTTAATAAATATTCGCTCAAAGACGCACGGATTGCAAATATTCGTGCGTCCTTTTTTATATAAATAGGAGCTTTATGGTTGCATAGAAAAAAATTTTTTTGTAATTTTGCAGTGTTATAATGGCAAATAATACAGTAACTTTAAAATTTCATTTTTAAATAGCTGTTATACAATATTTTAAAAATCAAAATCCTGACATTTTCAGTTGATATTGAAATTTTATGTATAGAAACACTACATGCGGTGAGCTCCGGCTCGCCGATGCCGGCAAACAGGTAGAGATCGCCGGCTGGGTACAAAAAGCCCGAAAGATGGGTGGTATGACATTCGTCGACGTACGTGACCGCTACGGAATCACCCAAGTGGTTTTTGACAGCGAGAATAACCCCGAACTGTTTGAAGCAGCCAATAAACTTGGACGTGAATTCGTAGTCCGCATAAGCGGAAAAGTTGAGGAACGTACATCCAAGAATCCAAACCTTCCTACCGGTGAGATAGAAATCATTGCAGATGGCCTAAAAGTGCTCAACAAGAGCAAAACTCCTCCTTTCACTATTGAAGACAACACCGACGGAGGCGACGATCTCCGTATGAAATACCGCTATCTCGATCTGCGCCGTCCTTGCGTCAAGAAAAATCTTGAGCTACGCCATCGCATGGCATTCGAGATTCGCCGTTATCTTGATTCTAAAGGCTTCCTTGAGATCGAAACTCCTATCCTCGTGAAGTCAACACCGGAAGGTGCACGCGACTTCGTGGTGCCTTCACGCATGAACCCAGGAGAATTCTATGCTCTTCCTCAGAGCCCACAGCTTTTCAAGCAACTCCTGATGGTTTCAGGATATGACCGCTACTTCCAGATTGCAAAATGTTTCCGTGATGAAGACCTCCGAGCCGACCGTCAGCCGGAATTCACTCAGATCGACTGCGAGATGAGCTTCGTGGAGCAAGAAGACGTCATTGATATGTTTGAAGGCCTTGTGAAGCACATCTTCAAATATGTGAAGGGTATCGATTTCACAGAGCCGTTCCCTCGCATGACTTGGAACGACGCTATGCGTCTCTACGGCAGCGACAAACCAGACATCCGCTTCGGAATGCAATTTGTAGAACTCACTGACCTTGCAAAAGGGCATGGCTTCTCAGTAGTTGACGATGCCGAACTCACTGTCGGTATTCTCGCAAAGGGATGCGCTGACTATACTCGCAAGCAAATCGACCAGCTTACTGATTTCGTTAAGCGTCCCCAGGTGGGTGCAAAAGGTCTTATGTGGGTGAAATTCGAACCTGACGGCAGCATCAAGAGCTCAGTCGGGAAATTCTTTACTCCTGAACAGCTTCAGGAATGGGGTAAACGAGCTGGAGCAGAGCCCGGTGACCTCCTTCTTGTAATGAGCGGCGAGGCAATGAAGACACGTAAGCAGCTTTGTGAGCTACGTCTGGAGATGGGCAACAGACTCGGACTTCGTGACAAGAATACATTCGCATGCCTTTGGGTAGTAGACTTCCCTCTCTTTGAATGGGACGACGAAACCCAACGTTACTATGCAATGCACCATCCATTCACATCTCCAAATCCGGAAGATATCCCCATGCTCCGCACAGACACAGGAAAAGTTCGCGCTACTGCATACGATATCGTTGTCAACGGAACTGAACTCGGTGGCGGATCAATCCGTATCCACGATTCTGAACTCCAGAACGAGATGTTTGAGCTTCTCGGCTTTACTCCTGAAAAGGCTCAAGAGCAGTTTGGCTTCTTAATGAGCGCATTCCAATATGGAGCTCCTCCTCATGGTGGTCTTGCTCTTGGATTCGACCGTTTCGTATCAATCTTGGCTGGTCTCGATAGCATCCGCGACACAATCGCATTCCCGAAAAACAACTCGGGCCGCGACGTGATGAACGAGTCACCCTCACCTATCGACCAGGCACAGCTTGACGAACT
>CAZWJO010000095.1:0-11830 GCA_964634905.1 uncultured Sangeribacter sp. | reverse complement strand
TTCTGATGAATGTGGAAGAAGCAGATTTCGTTTATCTCAAAGAGAAAACCGAATCTACAGCCGGAAATCTAAGCGTACAAATCGACAAATTATCTTCAGCCGGATATATCTCAGTAGTGAAAGGTATGTCCGGAAAGCGTCCCAGAACAACATGTTCCATTACAAAAGAAGGACAAAAAGCTTTCGAAGAATATGTCGATACTTTGAAAACTTATCTTAACCTATAAAAGAAAGGACATTCGTCTCCCATTGTAGACGAATGTCCCTTATTTTTCAATTCTTATTCATTCACTTGAGGTAATGAGATATTTATCGATCATTTCTTTTGGGAAGGCTACAGGGCGATGAGAATCCATATTGAAATAGTAACCGATTTGCCATGCCGTTGCATATACTTTGTCACACTCAGAAATTATAAACTCTGCCTTCCATCTTCCCTTCTTGATTAGCCAAATCCAACATTGCCCAATTGGATGACTTCCTATTATTACAGGATGTTTATATTGGATATGAGTCTCTGCTAAGATGGGAGACTCTTTATTTTCAAGCATCTCCGTTAGAGGAAAATATTTATCAAGGATAGCCATACGCATATCTTCCAGCCATTTGACATAAACAGTGTTGTTTACAATCTGCATATAATCAACGTCATACGACCTGACAATTATCGGAAGCTCAATATACATCTTTCTCTCGCTATAATCTATCGTCTCTTCCATATCTAATCATACTGATTTATTAAACATTATATCTTGATTTTTTATCCCTACCTTGATTCATTAATACAAAATTAAAGAATATATCTGACAAAAACAAATGAAAAAGATAAAAACACTGATTTATTTGGATGTTTGAGGAAATATCCTTATTTTTGTATTTTTAATCCAAAATCAATTGCATAATACCATGCGGATACTTCATACTGCCGACATTCATTTCGGACAAAATATTTATCAACATTATGACCGTCTTGATGAGCATCTCCATTTTTTTGCACAACTTCGGAAATGGATAGATACATATAACCCTGACGCGCTGATCATAAGCGGAGATATCTATGATGTAGCCCTACCGGCTGCATCGGTCGGGAATGCATTCAATTCTGAAATTGTGAGACTCCGACGTATGTTTCCATCACTCACAATTGTCCTGACTGCCGGCAATCATGATTCTGCTTCACGTATAGAGTCTCACAGTAAAGTTTGGAACCTTGCCGGAATAACTGTAATCGGCACTCCCCCACCTCTTATACATTCAGCATCGGAGGGGTGGGAAGAACGATATATAGTGAAGATCCCGTCCGGATTCATAATAGCCGTGCCTTATATCTCAGGCGATCGCACTGACACTATGATACACCTTCAAGAATACGTAAAATTGATAAACACAGAAAACTTACCTGTTGTAATGACGGGACATCTGGCAGCTGTCGGAAGCGATACCGAAGGTCATAATCCGGAAATTGGAAATATACGGGCAGTGTCAATTGAAAAATTTGGATCTGACTTCGATTATCTGGCTCTTGGACATATACACAAGGCCCAAACTTTGGGGCATCCTTCAATATTTGATGAGGAACTGCATACCTATCCAGCTCCAATAGCAAGGTATTCAGGTAGTGTATTGCACGTCAGCGAGGATGAGAATTATCCTCATTCAGTGAGTCTTGTGGATATCGGGCAACATGGAGGCGATGTAACAATTCGACAATTGAAAATTAATCAATTGCGACATTTTGTCACTCTTCCTGATGGTAATGTTGAGGCATTCGCCAAGGCAAAAGATGCAATAGCATACCTCAAGAAATATGTAAAAGCTAACGACAACGTCTATATCAGACTCCGGTTCTCTCAAAAAGCTGATATTCCTGCCGATTTCACCGCTTCAGTTTATGAACTTATAGACAAAAGTGGCAAAGATATCAGATACAATCCAAGGATGATTTTCGTTGCGCCTGAGGATGCCGACTCTAACGAATTATCGAACAACAAACCACAGTTTGAAATAGAAGAGATAAAACAGATGACCGATCCACGAGAATTTGTCAGAAAAACTGTAAGTGCTTATCCAGGATTGGCAGAAGATGAAATTGATGAGCTTTTTAGGGAAGTAGAAGAGGAAGTTAGAAAGATGGATAATTAAGATATTTGGATTATGAAGATAAAACGACTTATAATACGCAATATAGCTTCAATTGAACTGGGGGAAATAGACTTTGAGAATGGACTTATCGACCGTGAGTCAGGGAACCCGGCTTCTCTTTTCCTGATTACAGGGGATACAGGTTCGGGGAAATCAGTTATACTCGATTGTATTTCCATGGCTTTATATGGAACCACTCCACGAGTCAAGAGCGTAAATGGCGTAAAAAACAATGTATATCGTAACAATGACGGAGAAGAAATTTCAGTCAGCGATATCACTCAGTATACACGAATTGGCATTTCTTGGAAAGATGAATGTTATTCAGAACTTTCTTTTATGGGAAACGATAACGTCGACTACGTAGCCCGTTACTCTCTTGGGAGAACAAGCCACCGTAATTATCGCAGACCTGAATGGAAGCTGAAAGTAGGAGTTTCCGAAATCATTGAAAATCGAAAGGATGAGATTCGAGAGAAGATACAGACTGCTGTCGGCCTATCGTTTGAGCAATTCAGCAGGATGGCTATGCTTGCACAAGGACAGTTTGCAACTTTTCTCACGGGCAAAAAGGAGGAACGCGAACGAATTCTTGAGCAACTGACCGCTACAGATATATTTTCTAAATACGGAGAGGCTATCTCAAATCTTTATAAAATATCAAAGCAGGAAAATGAGACAAGCAAAAAGGTTTACGAGGAATTCAGGAAGAATATTCTTGACGAAACCATGCATGAAGAATTGACTGTGGAACTATCGGAAAAGATTGCAGCAGCTTTGAAGTGCCAAACTGAGACAGAAGTCGTCCGCAAAAGAATTCTTTGCACCGAAGCGATAATTAAAGCTTGCAAAGACATTTTTTCTTTAAAAGATGAAGCGTCTAAACTGAAAGCTATTGAAGAATCTCCGGAATACAGGAAAGAAAATGAAATATTGAAGCTTTGGGATAAAACGACAAGCCCACGTGAATTGCTTTCTGACAGAATAAAAGCTGCTGAAAGACTTAATGCTGACAAGGGAATAATGCAAGAAAAAAAATCGGAACTTCTTTTTCTGTCTGAAGATTTGGCAGCTCGGAAAGAGAGATACGAAGATAAATCAGCGCAACTTGAACAGCAAAAACTATGGATTGAAAGTCAGGAGGCACGGAAGAATCTTTTTTTAGAATCAGCGGCAACCATTACTGATATCAATCGTTTTGTATCGATAAACACTGAAATAAATAAGAAAGAGAAAGCAAACGTAAAAGTCAATGATGAGAAGGAGGAGCTCAATAAAATCATTTCATCTCAAAAGGAAGAAACTTCAGTTAAGGCCAAACTGTGTGACGATTGTCAAGATCAGATCAATAATAAATCTAAAGAACGAGATGAACTGAATCCGATATCCCTTCGGAATGAAAAAGAAAAAATAATGAAGCGAGAAGCGGATTTAAACGATCTAATTACGCGCATAACATCTTTACATTCTGAACGACAAGAGACAGAAAAAACAGCAAAAGAAACCGCTGAGATATCATTATTCCTTTCAGAACAAAAATCTTTTGCTGATTCAGCTTCGAAAAATTGTGAAATTTTAGAAAAAGAAAAGGAAATAGCCGAAAGCCGATATCAGACCATGCATCTAAGCATGAAGAAAAACTTTGAAGCACTTCGCCGACAACTCATCGAGGATCATGCTTCGAATTGTCCACTTTGTGGCCAATCTATAAAGGAGCATCTACATGAATGGAGCAGCAAAGAGTATTTTTCAGGTATACTTTCTCCTCTCGAAGAGGAAAAAAAGAAAGCTATCGAAGCCTATAACAAAGCAAAAAAGAAGGCTGATGAGGCTAAGGAAAAGATGAACACAACCTTGGGGAGTTTGAAAGCTAAAGAGGAAGATCTTAAGAAAAGGAAGATGAAGCTCAATAAAAATGAAAAGGAAATACAATCTGCCTTAGCCTCTCTTGGATTGGAACAGACGGAGAATCTTAAGGAAATAATATATAATGAAATCTCATCAATCAAAGAAGAAATCATTGAGATTTCCGCAAAATTAGAACATTCCGACAAATTGCAGAAAGAGATTGATGAACTATTAACAAAAAAAATATCGCTTGATAAAGACTTTCATACTTCCAATAACGCATTACAGTCTTCAATACATTCTTTGGCTCAAAAGGAGGAAGAATTTAAGCAGACAGTCAAGAGAATACTCGAACTGAAAGAGGAAAGGGAATCTCTTACGGTAAAAATTTCTATGGCTTTGAAGAATTATGCGGAGGAATGGCAAGACAGACCTTTAGAGATAGCAAAGGAGCTTAAGAAGGATGCCAAAGAATATGCAGATAAGACTTCTTCTTATTCGAAAGAAGAACCCGCACTTCGCTCTCAACTTAAAATATTGGAATCCATCTCATTAATACAAGATAAGCTTATAAAAGCGCTTACAGATAGTGAAACTCTGAAAGATGATGTAGAATTTAGTGATGTCAAATCATTAAATTTAGGTATGCTTTTAGAGATGTGGCATAATTTCGACACTGAAGTTTCGACCATCAATATCAGAATTTCAGAGAATGAATCTAAGATAAGAGAAATCAATAAGAAGCTTGATGAGTACTATCAAGAAAGTGGTACTTCTGAAACTACTCTTCGGCTATTGATCAGTGCTTCTGCAGAAATCTCTAAAATTCGCAATTCGCAAGAACAACATCTTAATGAAGTGAAAAAGAACACAACACTTCTTGAGGAAGTAAATAAAACAAAATTGGAGAACCTTAGAGCACTGAATCTTGAAGACGAGTCACGACTTGAAAATATTGAAACTCTCAGGGCTAATCTGGAATCAATGAATAAGCAATACTCAGAATTGTCATTACGCATTGGTGCAATCAAGGAAAAGCTTGAAGCTGACGAAAAGACCCGGAAAGAAAGTGAAAAACAAAGAGCAGACCTCGAGTTGAAGGCAGCTCGAATGGAGAAATGGGAGAAGATGAACAGATATTTCGGAGGCACAAGATTCAGGACTCTTGTACAGTCTCATATCCTTCGACCACTTCTTCATAACGCAAATATCTATCTTCGCCAAATAACTGATCATTATACTCTCACATGCAGTGATGAGAATGAGCAGCTTTCTATTCTCGTTCGTGACAGATATCATAATAATGAGCCTCGGAGTGTCACAGTATTGTCGGGTGGGGAACGGTTTATGGTTTCATTAGCTCTTTCTCTTGCACTCTCATCAATGAACCGGCCTGATATGAATGTGGATATTCTCTTTATCGACGAGGGATTCGGGACTCTTGATGCGAAGAGCCTTGACATGGTGATGAGCACTCTTCGACGATTGCCTGAGATTAACGGTCAGTCTGGAAGACGAGTGGGTGTAATATCACACCGAGAGGAATTGACAGAACAGATTGACTGCCAGATACAGCTTAAGAGTTTCGGTGAAGGACGTTCAAGGATTGTCATACCTTGATATTGATATTACGCAATTGAATCTGCTTTACAATGAGCACACGATTATTAAAATAGGAGTCAAGTAAATCACTCGACTCCTTTTTTATAATTTATAATCAGATTATTTGCTTAATTTCATATATGCATTTTCAATTGAATGTCAACGACAAAAATCGTATTTAGCTCGCCAGTAGACAATTATGACTTGCTTTTACTTGGGCGTAGCCAATTATGAATTATGAATTATGCATTATGCATTAAGATCAAAAGAGGCTCCAGGAAACTGTCAGGCCGGCCATTACAATTGCAACCATCGACATCAACTTGATAAGGATATTGAGGCTTGGTCCGGATGTATCCTTGAATGGATCGCCTACGGTGTCGCCAACGACGGTTGCTTTGTGTACTTCGCTACCTTTTCCACCGAAGTTGCCTTCTTCGATATATTTTTTAGCATTATCCCATGCACCTCCTGAGTTAGCCATGAACACTGCAAGCACGAAGCCAGCAGAAAGACCACCGATTAAGAGACCAATTACCCCAGGAACACCGAAAATAAGACCAACTATAATAGGAACCGCAATAGCAAGAAGTGATGGGAATACCATCTCACGCTGCGCTCCTTTTGTGGAGATCTGTACACATCGCGCATAATCCGGTTCTGCCTGACCGGTAAGTATACCCTTAATCTCACGGAACTGACGACGCACTTCCTCAACCATGTGAGAAGCTGCGCGTCCTACAGCATTCATAGTAAGACCGCAGAAAAGGAATGCCATCATTGCTCCGATAAACATACCGGAAAGAACCATTGGGTTCATGAGGTTGACATCGTATGCTACCATAAAGTCGCGGAAGGTAGCCTGATTAAGAGCTATCATTCTTGGAACTTCAAGATTGCTTATAGGGTCGATTGTAGTGCCTACCTGAATGAATTCTTGGCCGATGTGATGCAGACCCATACGGATTTCCTCAACATACGATGCAAGAAGAGCAAGACCTGTAAGAGCGGCTGAACCGATAGCAAATCCCTTTCCAGTGGCGGCTGTTGTGTTGCCAAGAGAGTCCAGAGCATCCGTACGCTTACGTACACTTTCACCAAGACTACTCATTTCAGCGTTTCCACCTGCATTATCTGCGATAGGACCGTATGCGTCAGTAGCAAGTGTGATACCAAGAGTGGAAAGCATACCGACTGCAGCGATACCGATACCATAAAGACCCCAAGAAATGTTAGCGAAGTCAAAACCAGAAGCGAGGTAATAGCTCATTATGATACCGAAAACAACAGCTATAACTGGTACTGCTGTGGAAATCATACCCAGACCAACTCCGGAAATGATTACAGTAGCCGGGCCAGTCGTGCCGCTTTCTGCAAGTTTCTTGGTTGGTTTATAGGACTGGGAAGTATAATATTCTGTCGCTTGTCCGATCACAATACCTACAAAAAGACCAACAACGACTGAGAGAGAAAGATTTATCCAATTTGGAATCTCGAGAGCCCACATTATAAGGAATGTAGCTGCAACAATCAGGATTGAACTCAGATTTGTGCCGGTAGCAAGTGCTCCGAGAAGATTCTTCATAGTGGCGTTTTCCTTAGTCTTTACAGCAAAGATACCAATGATAGATAGCAAGATTCCGACTGCAGCTATAAGCATTGGAGCTAAGACAGCCTTGGTCTGAAGTGCTATGCTTCCAGATTCAACATCCATAAATCCAACTGCACCGGCAGCTGCACCGAGGGCTGCAGTTGCAAGGATAGAACCGCAATAAGATTCATAAAGGTCTGCCCCCATACCGGCAACGTCTCCGACATTGTCTCCTACGTTGTCTGCAATAGTAGCAGGATTGCGAGGGTCATCTTCAGGAATACCAGCCTCTACCTTACCTACAAGGTCTGCACCAACATCGGCAGCTTTGGTATAGATACCTCCGCCCACACGGGCAAAGAGTGCTTGAGTACTTGCACCCATACCAAAAGTAAGCATTGTTGTGGTGATCATTGTCAGCTTCTGAGTGTCAGGCAGGTCGATAGCCCAGTTAAGAATAAGATACCAGAAAGAGATGTCAAGAAGACCAAGACCTACTACTACAAGACCCATCACAGCACCTGAACGAAAAGCTACTTTCAGTCCTGAGTTGAGCGATTCACGGGCAGCGTTTGCAGTGCGGGCAGATGCGTATGTGGCAGTCTTCATTCCAAGGAAACCCGCAAGACCGGAGAAGAAACCACCGGTAAGAAACGCAACCGGCACCCATTCATTTTGTACGTGAAAACCGTATGCCATAATTGAGAAAAGCACTACCAAGCATAGAAAGACCACCGTCACGATCTTATACTGCTGTTTTAGATAGGACATTGCACCTTTGCGCACATGAGAAGCAATCTTCTTCATCGTGTCGGTACCTTCATCCTGACCTTTCATCCATCGGAAAAAATAGAAAGCCAATGCCAATGCTACAACTGAGGAAGCGGGCACAAGCCAAAATAGATTGTTTACCATGGTATAAAAAAAGTAAAAAAAGTTGTTGATGAGTTATTTAAATTAGTTAATTTGAATTTGCAAAAATTCGTTACAAAGTTAATCAATAATTTTGACAAATTCACACAAAAACAATAAAATTAAAATATTTTAACATATCCATTTTATCGCATAACTATTCATCGGATGATGCAACTTGTATGTCACCATCTCGAAGGGACGGGATGCACGGTGAGTGCATCCGTATAAATTTCTTAGAGTTCGGATTGTGCCAATAGAATCATTTGATTCGGAACCAATATTCAGCAGTCACACCAATGCTCAGTTGATTTGACAAAGAAAATGTATCTTGTCGACCCGAAGGCATGACATTACCTATACCATAATATACACGTGCTTCAATGGCAACTGAGTTACGACGGTTGATGCTAAATTCACCTCCTAAGCCTGCTACTATACCAAAGTCGAGTTTTTGACTCACTTGCATGGTCAGTTGTTCTTCTCTTCTATTCTTATCATGGAAACCTTCGAGACCGGATGTATCACGATAATCAAAATTGCTCTTAATCTTATCGCCGATATAATAGGCAATTTCCGGACCGGCATTGATGAAGAACTTACCACGCTTTCCGAAATAAATATGCGACATTATCGGCACTTCTACATAATTTAGAATTCGCTGGTATTTATAAGGAAGATCTTCAAATTTCTCAGCCCAGCCACGTTGCACCAGATTGACTTCAGCAATCAATCCGAAATGATTTTCTTCAGTATATCGGAAGGTAAGACCACCTGTATATCCCATTCCAAAAGTACCGGTAATGGATGGCTTGAAAGTCACTGTCGAAAAAGTGACACCTCCACGCGCCCCTAAGTCGACCCTTGAATCAAAATGAGTCTGTGCCCATCCTGAGACAACAATTGAAAGCGATATAATAATAGAAATGACGAATCTCTTCATAATATCATCTGCGAATTAAGATTTTCTCGATTTCACCGAATGGCGAGTAGCGGATGATATAAGCAGAAGGATTGAAAAAACCACCCCAATTGCCGACGCGCTGAAGATTGATTGGAGTCTGGATCTCTTTCCCGTCAGGGACAGCTGCATTAAAATCTCCATCATTCGAAGCAATTCCAGGTATGAAATAATTAGCAATATCGTAGCCTGCCACGGCGTATGTTGGGAATGAACGGATCGGACCATGACCGTATGCAGAAGAATAGGTGGCAATGAATTCCTTACCTGTGCCAGCAGTATGGTCGAAGAAGAATCTCGATGGGAAATACACGTCATTATTATGGAATCGTTCTTTCATTCCCTCTGCAACTGTAATCCAGTTAGGACGACCCATGACTTTAATTTCAACAAAAGGATTCTGTTCTTTTAGATATTCAATTGCTGTCAGCATCGTCTGAATCTCGTCCCGAGAAGTCGGAAAACCATAAAATAGATATCTTCCACTTTCATCAAGTTTCATCTCTGCGAGATCTTCGAGTTTTCGACTGGTTACAGAAGATACGTCTCTCCTACTCTTGATAGACTCAGCGAAGGAATCTTCTTTATCTTCCTTGCCAACCATGACCAGCTTGTAAGACCCCAAAGAAGATGAAGTCCACTCTCCTACTTCGTCACTGAAATATGCAGAAGGAGTGAGAAGATGAATTATAGATGGATTTTCAAGATACAACTCGCTTTTAACATCGAATGCATTCACAATCTCCACGCCGTTGTCTTCTCCATACTTGGCAAGCCAAGCCGGGAAATTCTTTTCGTATGTGGTCACTATGATATCAGCCTTAAAGGAATCAAGATCTTCAATGATCGAGTTAGCCTTTTCTATTGAATCTTTTACTAAAGGATTGTCGCAAAGCACTTTTAGTCTTATTTGATAAGGAGAATTTTTTAATCTGTCAATAGCCAATAGCGTACCTCTTGTAAATTCATTGTCTCGTTTTGACATTGGTTCTTCTATCATTAAAGCTATACTTACCGAATTAGTAAGATCAGTAATTGAATCTCCAATTTCAAGCATGTGTACCTCCTTATAAATATCTCGTCGCCCTTCCAAACTGTTTTCACGCTCATCGAAGGGCTCCACCTCTTTTTCGACTGTGGTAGTTTCAATAATAGGAATGGCAATCTGAGCATTCTTCTTCAATTTTATACCGGAATTTGCTTCAAGAATATCCTCAATATTTACTCCTGTCTTGGCTGCCACTGACTCCCAAGTGTCATGCTTATCAGCTTTATAGGTATCTATTCGGGCAATGTGGGTTTCATCCACTTCTTTTACCACCTTATTGTCTTTATTGGAGTTGACGCTTATCCTGAGAATGTCTCCTGATGCGAAATTATTTTCCGAAATCCCCTTATTGTCGCGAAGAAGTTGCTCTACGCTTGTATTGTAATCTGATGCGATGGCTGCTAATGTATCTCCATCCTTTATTGCATAATAAAGGTAATTACTTCCATCATTAATCAACTCAGGCTCTTGCGGAATCGTGATGATATCTCCTCTTTTTAATAATGTCTTTGCTGAAGGATTGTAAAGATAGATTTTATCTATACTCACACCATACAACTTGGCAATAGAATAAACCGAATCCCCCTTCTTGACCACATGACGTATCACTGGATATGCATCCGGAGGAGTAAAGTTTCCTACATCATCACCATCCTCATGGGTCTGATCTCCTACCACCACAGGATAATAGAGTTTGGCCCCCTTCTCAAGTTTTTTACCCATAGAAGGATTCAGGTCTTGGAGCTTATCTACGTTCCATCCGTAGCGATTGGCGATACCATATAGCGAATCGCCCTTCTTCACTTCATACATATAATATTCACTTCCCGCAATATATACTTTGGGAAGCTCCTTAGAGGTAATTGCAGCAGAAGCAGAGAAAAAGAATCCAAATGCAGCTGCGATGGTAAGAATATATTTTTTCATCAATCTATCAAAAATTGCTGGAGCAGGACCATTTCTTCATCTGCAGAAACATAATAAGGCCAGCCCCTTTTTATTCACGATACAAAATTAGTAAAAAAATCTTTTGACAAAGGCAAAAAAAATGATATAAATTAAAAAAAGTCTAAAAAAAGCCTATTTTTAAGAAATTTGGATAATAATTGTTGCCGATAATTAGGTTATTCGGAGGATTTTTATTAAATTTGCACACATAATCCGAATTACGGAAAAAATGCGGCGCTTGGTGGCCTAAAAAAGGCATCGCTGCATTTAGGTATATGACCTATAACAGACATATTTTTAATATATTTATTACAAATGGCAAAGAAAATCTATACGTTCGGTAATGGTAAAGCCGAAGGTAATGCCGAGATGAGAAACCTACTCGGCGGCAAGGGAGCAAACCTTGCTGAGATGAATCTTCTGGGAATGCCCGTGCCTCCCGGATTCACTATCACTACAGAAGTATGTACAGAGTACACTCAGTACGGCCGTGACAAAGTAGTAGCCGACATCCAGAAAGACGTAGAAGCTGCTATCGCTCATGTAGAAGAACTCACTGGCAATAAATTCAACGATCCTTCCAATCCCCTTCTTGTATCAGTTCGCTCAGGTGCACGCGCATCTATGCCTGGTATGATGGATACAGTCCTCAACCTCGGTATGAACGATGCAACCGTAGCCACTATGGCCGAGAAGAGCGGTAACCCACGTTTTGCTTGGGACAGCTACCGCCGTTTCGTACAGATGTATGGCGACGTTGTTCTCGGCATGAAGCCAA
>CAZWJO010000094.1:0-11858 GCA_964634905.1 uncultured Sangeribacter sp. | reverse complement strand
TAATATTACATTTCTGGATATCATTCTTCTGATAATTATTCCCTTCAAACTAAACTTCTTAAACCCTCTACATCACAATGGTGTAAAATAAGTTTGTTTTAGTTTCACTTATACGCGTGCGGAGGATGCTCTATTACTTAGTTTGCCAGTAAAGCAGCAGATAGGATTTGCTCTATTACGGTTTGAGGACAGGGCGGGTGAGGTATCGGAGGTCGGAGAGCAGGTCGTTGAAGAAGGCTTGCATCGGGGTGATGATGGGCTGGAATTCCGGCTCGCTGCCATTGCTCAATACTCGTAGGCAGGAGGGTTGGCATTTGATGCTGATTTTTCTTCCGAGATTGAGAGGTTCGCCGTCTATTTGAGCCGGACCTTCTTTTAGTCGGATTATCTTCACTTCCTTTGCTTTGAATGTGTCTACGTAACGGTTGCGGTCGATCTGTCCACTTAGAAGCCCGATGCCCGCCATCGCTTGTTGGATGATAGGGCCGTTGCGTACTACCGTGACGTCGAGTAGTCCATCTGAGAGGGATGCTCGTGGCGCGATATATGCGTTGTTGCCATACTGGGTAGCATTGCAAACTGCGATGAGAAGGGCCTCTTCTGTGTAAACCTCCCCATCAATCTCCATAGCATAGTTGTCAGGTGTGAAATTGATGAATTCGAGAAGCGCATTCCTGACATATTCCATTTTGCCGCGGCGCTTGCCAGAGGAGAATTTTTCGGTCACAACCGCATCAAATCCTACTCCGAAAGTACAGAAGAAGGGAAGTCCTTCAGCTATTCCACAGTCGATGGCGTATGGACGGTTTCGGGCGATGATGTCAACTGCTCCATCAAAATCCATCGGTATACCCAAGGAACGTGCAAGTCCGTTACCACTGCCGCAAGGTATTATCCCCAGGGCGGTTTCCGTGTGCATAAGGGCTGAGGCCACCTCGTTTACCGTGCCGTCTCCTCCGGCAACTACGACGATGTCAGTGCCAGCTTGAGCGGCTTTGAGCGCAAGCTCGGCTCCATGACCTTTGTGTTGAGTATATGCAATTTCAAGGTCGATCTCTGCGTCCTTAAGCCGGGACGAAGTAAGGTCGCAGATTCCTTGTTTATCACGAGTCCCTGATATGGGGTTTATGAGCAAAAGGGCGGATGGCATGACTTGTTGTTTCGCTTTTAAGGGTTATAACTTATGCATTCGAATCCTTTGGGGACGCAAAATTAGCAAAAAAAACTGATAAATTTGCCAGTTTGGTGGATTTTTTATAAATTTGCAGTGTGTCGCGCCCGATGCGGGACCTAAAGGTTTTGAAATACAAGATTCACAGAGAAGGTACAAATATCCTCATAATGCTGGCAGTGGTATTGCTGGCGCTCAATTTCCCGGTATGGCTGTTCTTGCCGCCGTGGATTCTTCCGGCTGTGCTTTCAGCACTGTCGGTGCTTGTGTATTCTTTTGTGTTCAATTTTTTCCGTTGTCCTGCAAGGCGTTACAAAGGTCCACGAAAGGATATGGTGGTCAGTTCCGTTGATGGTAAAGTTGTTGTGATTGAGCGTACGCATGAGCATGAATTTATTAAAGGAGAGTCACTGCAGATTTCAGTCTTCATGTCTCCGCTCAATGTACATGCCAACTGGTTTCCGGTCGAAGGACGAGTGGTATATGTCCGTCATCATGCAGGACGCTTCTATTCCGCATGGCTTCCAAAGGCAAGCACGGAGAATGAACGCAGCACAATCGGCATCGTGACTCCGGAAGGTCATCGTGTGACAGTACGTCAGGTTGCTGGAGCGATGGCTCGGCGCATTGTGACGTACGCCAGGGTAGGGGAGGAGGCTGAATTTGACGAGCATCTTGGTTTTATAAAATTTGGCTCCAGGGTTGATATCTATTTGCCAGTGGAGGCAGTGCCTTTGGTAAGAATAGGGCAGCGTGTGGTCGGCGATCAGACACAGCTTGCTACTCTCCCCGGGTATAAAGCTACCGCTCCAGTGAACAATCAAATACCATGAGTGGTATATCTATAGAAATATAGAATATTATCAGATGAAGATACTGAAAAAAATTAGAAGTAACATACCAAACGGCATTACATGTCTAAATGTATTGTGTGGCACGATTGCCATACTGATTTCTGCACATCCCCATCTTTCATACGGTCTGACATCATGGCAATGGGGCTCGCTTTTCATAGTGCTTGCTGCGGTCGCTGATTTCTTCGATGGTTTTGCTGCCCGTATGCTCCATGAGAGCCATCCTATAGGAGCAGATCTCGACTCATTGTCGGATCAGGTTAGCTTTGGTGTGGCTCCAGGAGTTCTTTTGGCATTCAATCTGTGGGGGAATGTACCGACATGGCTTGCGTTTGCTCCAGCTATATTGCCGGTGGCAACGGCGGTTAGGCTTGCGAAATTCAATGTTGATACTCGGCAGACTACCGGTTTCCTTGGTATGCCTGTTCCGGCGAATGCCGTATTTTGGATCGGATATGTGGCGAGCATAAAGTATGGTGCACAGTGGCTGACATGTCCATGGGTGTTGGTTCCGGTATTGTTGTTTGTTTCGTGGCTGATGGTGTCGGAGGTTCCGATGTTGTCTTTGAAATTTAAGACTTGGGGATTCAAAGACAATTTGGCTCGATATTTGTTGGTAATAGGGTCGGCGGTGCTACTTATCTGTTTTCAGCTTCAGGGCATGCTTTGGGTAATACTCTACTATATTCTCATGTCGCTGCTGTTTGCACGCCGCCAATAATAACTCAACTTTCGTTTCGCTTAAGTTGAAGGTTAATAGGGTTATAAAGGTTAATAGGGTTAAATTTTGACAGAAGGAAGGCCTGTGTCGTTGTGCTCTTAACTGGCAGGTTTAATCTTAACGTCTTTAAGTTAGTTTACGAACATAAATATTTAATAGCGATGTCTGGATTGCTAATATTAATATTGATTTTCATAGGAGTTCCGATTCTATGGCGTTGGCTAAAGCCATATTTCTACCGCTGGATGCAAAGGAGGACAGAAGACTATGTCCGCAATGCAATGGGTATGCCTCCACGTGATAAGACGAAGAAACGGTCTGATACATGGCAGTCTTACTCGTCGTCAGGCTCATATACGTCGGGTGGTAGTTATGGCCAGCGTTATCGTCGCGGAGGAAATTCGTCTGGACCCCTTATCCCGAAAGAGTATGCTGTTGATGTGGAATACACAGAGATCCGATCTTTTTCATCAGAGGATACGATTGCCTCAGATGGGCACACAGTAAAATTTAAAGTGGAGTCGCAGGTGAGTGATGCTGAGATCATCGAGATCCGTAGAGATAGATAGGAAATGAAGACTCTGTTTGTATCAGATTTGGATGGTACGCTTCTTGGTGCAGATCGTAAGATAAGCAGTGAAAGTGTGCGTCTTCTCAATGAAGCTATCTCCGACGGAGCGATGTTCAGCGTAGCTACGGCTCGCACGCCTGCTACTGTAGGACCGCTACTTCACGAAGTTAATTGCACATTACCCTTGATTGTGATGACCGGGGCTGCTATATGGGATCGGCAGGAGAATAGATATGAACACGCCTTTTTCCATAGTGAGCAGACAGCAAATAAGCTCGTTGATCTATATCGGAGGCATAATCTCAGCACTTTCGTATATATCTTAGGAAATGATAATGTGATCCACATTTATCATATTGGAGATATGAGTCCTTTGGAGCGAGTGTTTGTTGAGGAGCGGTTAAATACTCCTTATAAGAAATTCCATATTCCTGAGGATGGGGACAGTGACTTACCCGCTCGGCTGGAGCGTGTGCTTCTTTTCTACAGTATGCGCCCTACTGAGGAAGTAAGGAGAGTTTATGATGAGATAAAGGATTCCGAAGATCTCCGGGCTGTCTTCTATCATGATATGTATGGCGAGGAGATAGCTTTGATGGAGGTGTTCGGTCCGGAGGCTTCAAAGGCGAATGCAGTGGAGATACTTGCCGAGATGGTGGCTGCAGATCGGATAGTGGCATACGGCGATAATGTCAACGATCTTCCGATCCTTGAAGTGGCGGATGAGTCGGTAGCAGTGGAGAATGCGGTGGAGGCGGTGAAGGGGATTTCCGACCGGATTCTCGGTCCAAATACGGAGGATTCTGTGGCGAAAGATATAAAAAGACATATTTTGACAAACTAAAGTGCTAAAAAATTTGGAAAAATAAAAAATTCCCATTAACTTTGCATCGTCAAAAGCCCTGATGGCGAAAGCCTGATGGCAGAAAGGCCCTGATGGCGGAATCGGTAGACGCGCTGGTCTCAAACACCAGTGGAGCAATCCGTGCCGGTTCGACCCCGGCTCAGGGTACAAGCTTCCCGCAATGCGGGAGGCTTTTTTAATTATGATAATAGTGAAAGAGCTTCCCATTCGGGAAGCTCTTTTGTAATTATTTCAGGTGGTTTTGGATCCAGGTTAGGTGGGCGCGCTCGGTGGCTTCGGAGGTCCAGTGCTCGTTGATGGGAGTTATTAAGGCTTCTTTGGGAGCTGTGATGACGTTATAGACTGCGTAGCTGGTAGTTGGCGGACATGTGTTGTCGTTGTAGCCCCAAGTCATATATACAGGACATTTCACTTTCCTTGCGAAATTCACCACATCATAATAAGCCATGGTATTCAGTTTATCAGGAGTGTCCATTCCCTCCACACGGAAGAAATGTGGATAACCTCCAGCTCTATTTGCCTTATAACCTGCCATGTCGCTCAATGCCGGATGGTTTGCCACGCAAGCAGTGACTCTCGGATCGAGTCCGGCTGCAATGATGGCAAGTGCCCCACCTTGGCTGCCACCCTGCATCGCGATGTTCTTGCCGTCCCATTCTGGAAGAGTCGTCAGGAAGTCAATAGAGCGCACAAGAGCAAGATACACTCGCTTCATATAATAGTTGTCCTTGTTGTCAAGTCCATTGCTGAGATATCCGTTTTCTCTTCCACTGAATGCCTTGCTTATTTCACTAAACTCCTTGTCGGTCATTTCCGGATTCAGCCCATGTATTTCCATCTCAAACCGAATGCAACCGTTTTCTCCATAATACCGATGGCGAAGAGGTTCTTTGATGGTCTTGATACCGGCACCGGGAGGACATACAACTATTGGGCATGTCCCCGGCTTTGCACCTTTTGGTATGAAGAGATATCCATAGATGGATTGTCCTTGTGAAGTTGTGGTCAGATTCACGAGCCAGCAATCCATCTTGTCGGTGCAGTACTTGGGCTCCGGAGTCATAGTGTATTTCAAAGGCACCTTCTTAAGTTCCTCAAGATTCTTATTCCAGAATTGGTCAAAATCAGCTGGCATTTGTGTATAAGGCTCAATTTTCTCCGGAGAGAACCCCACTTTCACATGATGCGTATATTTCTCTCCGTCAATATTTGCAGTCAACACACAGTCTCGGAACCCAGGCTCTTTCATAGTGCCAAGCGAAACTTTTGCCTTGCCGCCTTTCAGCGTAGTGGATCCCTTCGAATCAGGCGGCATCATATCCCCTCCTATGGCATAATCGAGAGTGACATTGTCTACAGGTATCCCATACTTGTAAAGTTGCACATCGACCGTAGCGTTGTCTCCGGTCTTGTAGAGCCAATCAGGATGGTCAGGGACAGTTACCCATAATACATCGCTACGGTAAGGATAATTTTCTGCGACGCAAGGCAATATAGCCATGAGCAGCGTCAGCATTGCGAATAGTCTTTTAGTGTTCATATATTTTTATAATTTTACAAACTATTTTATATAAATCAGTTCAATGCCTTCATCTTTTCCCAGATTACGACTATACTGACGATCGTGGGGATTGTTCCAATGTTCAAATATCCCAAGACTACCTGTAGGTATACCGTTAGGACGATAGCTGCCAAATTGAGAGTTATTATTCCAATGGTCACGATCTGGATGCGGAGCGCCAACGTAGGTCTGCATTCCATAATTTGATGAACCTGTGCAAAATTAATGATTTTATATGTTTTTTCCAAATGTTTATTCATTTTCTAGGTTAATTTTGGTTGAGTCGAACACTATAATTGTCAGTTTTCGCATGTGATAATTGTAGGGGAAAAATTAAGAGGAATTCAATCTGATATAATAATTTATTTTTGGAAAAGTTATTATATTAAGGTGATATTGGTTTTATCCATTATCATCCTCTCTATGATTTGATAAGTGCGGCTAATCTTGGCTATCTTGACATTGTCGTGCAGTCGCTTAGCTCGCTAAGCTCCTTTTCTCCGCAACCATCCTGACTCAAGATTATCTTGCATTTATCATATCATTAATTTTTGCGAGCTACTCATGAGATGATTTTATTATGAAAGAAAAGATAAAAAGTATAATATTCTCGGCATCCGTTATTGCGGTAATGGTAAACCAAGCTTTTGCTGACTACAAAGATTGTTGCAACGTATCTTCAAAGCAACGTGTCATTATCAGTACGGATATCGGTGGGACTGACCCCGACGATAATCAATCAATGGCTCATCTGCTGATGTATACAGACCGCATTGATCTTGAGGGACTCATTTCTTCTCCATCCTATGGAAAAGGGAGCAAGGAAGAAATATTCCGTATGATCGATCTTTTTGAGAAGGATATGCCAAAATTCAATGCGCACATCAATGGACTTATGACCCCAGACGACCTTCGATCCATAACCAAGCAGGGGCGCCAAGGGATGGCTCCATTCTGTGGATATTCCACTGCTACTGAAGGTTCGCAATGGATAGTGGAGTGTGCTCGCCAAAAAAGCGAACGGCCTCTTTGGATAGCTGTTTGGGGAGGTCTCGATGATGTGGCTCAGGCGCTACATGATGCTCCGGATATAGCTGACAAAATCAGAGTCTATTGGATTGGTGGCCCCAATAAGAAATGGGGAATCAATAGTTACACTTATATAGTGGAGAATTTTCCTCAACTCTATATGATTGAGTCAAATTCATCTTACCGTGGATTTATAGCCGATAATAAAAAAAATGACGAATTCAACACCGGATTCTATGATACCTACCTCCAAGACGCAGGTAATATCGGAGCTGATTTTATCAATTATTATAAAGGAATTCCTAAGATGGGAGACACTCCTTCGTTTCTTTATCTCTTGTATGGCAATCCCGATTGTCCTGAGGGTGAATCTTGGGGAGGAAGTTTCACGCGTATATGCCGCAGCCCAAGGGCGGTATTCCACCGCCCGACTACTGCACAGGACACAGTGCCAATTTTCTCCATCATCGAATTGCATTTAAGGGGGCCTGTCAAAAATGATATTGCCCCTGACTCTGTATGCTTTCAAATGGAGTTGCGAAATCAAGTATGGAATGGATACTATCTTGGCGATGGAGATTATGCCATAAAGCATTCAACATACTATACCGGCACGCTCCCATATAAAATCACTTCCCATCTACCCGACTTCCCCCAATATGAGGCGGAGATTACAGTCGAAAACAAATGGCCCGGACGCAAATTTGATTCAGATTATAAGGTGGGAGATAACTGGTATTCAGACAAAGAAGACCCAAATCTCTTTATGAAAAACCATCAAGGTGCCCAGACCGTTCTGAAATGGCGTAATGATGTCATGAAAGACTGGGGTAAAAGACTTCGTTATCTGATGGATAAGCGCACTGCAAAGAAAATATTAAAACAAGATAAGCAAGAGTTCTTTCATACAGAGGAAGCAAAACGAATTGGAGATCAGCTTCTTCTATGGCAACGTAATACCGGTGGTTGGCCTAAGAACATCGATATGGTGTCTCCGATGTCAGAAGAATTGAAGATGGAAGTTTTAGCAGATAAGAATCGCCAAGATGATTCCACTACCGATAATGATGCCACAATCTTGGAGATGGCTTATCTTGCCCGGTTATATAAAGCTACTGGAGAGGAGAGATATAAGGATGCTTTTCACATGGGAGTCGAATATCTCCTTTCAGGGCAGTATGAAAATGGAGGTTGGCCGCAATTTTGGCCTGTGATGCGTGATTATCAGCCCCATATCACATATAATGATGATGCCATGGTCAATACTATGATCTTGCTTCGCGATGCCGTCGCCGGGGCACATCCATACGACTGTGACTTATGCGATGAGGGAATGAAAAACCGAATGAAAGCGGCGTTTGATAAAGGAGTTGAGTGCATGCTGGCAACCCAGATAGTTGTCGACGGAGAGCCTACAGTTTGGTGTCAGCAGCATGATAGTGAGACATTGATGCCGGCAAAAGCCCGGTCTTACGAACTTCCATCCTATTGCTCCCAGGAAAGTGCCGCTATAGTTAAATTGTTGATGGAAATCCCCAATCCCGATGACCGGATTGTCAAAGCGGTAAATGGAGCCATGAAATGGTTTGAGGAGAATAGAATAAAAAATGTCACCTACAAGCGAGAAAACAACAATGGTAAATGGGAAGCATCGCTTGTGGAGAATCCTAAGGATGACACTCCGGTTTGGGCAAGATTCTATGACCTTGAGAATTGCCAGCCTTTCGTCTGTGACCGAGATGGAATTCCTCGTCGACATCTCGAAGAAATAGGAGAAGAAAGAAGGAATGGTTACACTTGGTATAACAACCGCCCTTCCTATCTTTTCCCAATCTACGAGGAATGGAAATTATTCATCCGTTCTTCCGATAGCTCCTGTTTGAGTAGTTCATTCTCTTTCTTCAATTCTACTATTTGGCGATGATACTCGCGCAGTGTCAGACGTTGGTTTTTGACTTTCGTACGAAGTTTTTCAGGAGTTAGAGTTTCTGCTTCCTGCAAGCACTCAGTAAGATTCTCAACCTCCCATTTAAGGTTCTCAATTTGGCGTTGGTACTTTGCTATAATCTCTTTCTGTCTTTGATCATAGGCCTTATAGTCGTTGACCAATTTCAGAAAAAAAGATCCAGATATGATATCTCCAGGTTTTATATTCATAATTTTAAATATTGTTAAAGGGTGATACGGAATATTCAGTTTCTGATTTAGGAAGCAATTATCATATAAATATTTGATTTCTCAGAGGGGCAAAGGGCTCACTGAGAGCATTCGCAGTGCTGTCGAAACAATGCAGTCTAAGTCAGCTAAGTGCAATATACTGTCAAGTAGTTAACGAAGAACGTGGATCCAAGGATTCCTTAATTAAGATACTACAATTTTGTAGGGGATAGGACGTTGATTTTGACTGGGCCGAGGAGGCCGGAAGGGAGGAGGGGAGAGTCTCGTGTGAAGAATTTGAAGCAGCCGGCGGTCTTTCGTCCTTTTGAGGGGCGCTCGGTTCCATTTCGAAGCCAGTCGGGATTGGAATTGAGATAGCAACCTACTATTGGTTTCCCGGGTGCGTATTCATATATGAGGGGTTCGCTCCATTCGAGGTCGTCAGGCTCGAATTCGTCTCCTATCATTCGGTTTGGCCAGAGATTGGTCACATCAATTTCTATCATGTTTTTGCCTGCGGTCACGGCATCCGTAATATCACACTCGAAAGGCATTTTCCAAGTGAGAGGCATCTGAGTGCCATTCACTTTTACTGAAGCCATATCCTTCACATTGCCAAGCGAAAGCACGATTCTGTCATCTTTCGATTTCAAAGCTTTATCGGGGATAGTGTATGAAATGGAATATGTCGCAGTACCGGAAAAATATTTTATGTCATGATTGTCTGAATTTGGCCATGAAAAGAGAGAATCGGTAGTAATTGTTCCTGCATCAGGAAAGCTAATAGTCCAACTGCCATTTACTGGAATGGTTGAAGCGACGGCCCAGTTTTGTTTCGGTCCAAGAATAGACTTTTCGGGACGAATGATCAAGAATCTTGAGCCAAGTGGCTCGATATCCAATGAAATTGGGTTCCTTGAGTCAAGTGCGTACGATTTCATAGAATAGGGATCCCAAACTTCTAAGCTTCGCCCGTTAGGGTCAAATGGAATCGTTTCTGATACTATAGAGTCAGACTGATTGCTGAGGAAGATTATGTCGGTGGTTCCATCAATGCGACGGTAGGAGAGTAGTGACTTCATCTTTGGGAGTTGTTCCGGAGCTGGAATCCCTTGCTGAAGCAGTGATTGGCAGCGAGCCATATATCCGTAAAGTTGCTTTGCCCCACCGGCTTTCCACCAAGTTTGTCTCGGAACGAATTGTGTTCCCCATATTCCGAAAGACATTCCTGGTTCTGCATTAGGCCAAGGATTTGCAGCTCCGGCATGTAGCATCATGCGATTTACTCCGGAGCAGAATGCCTTGTCGCAAGTTCGCTTGATGTCAGCCGGACTGTCGCTCCAAGCTCTCAGCGGCCAGCATGTGAAAGCTTCGGCAATCAGAATCGGCTTGCCCAACATTCGCATGGATTTTTCGTGACCAGTCATGTCTTTCCAGCCCCATCGTGGAGGATCCTGCCAGAATTCCGTGGCTATATCAGCGCCATCACATGCGAGCACTATTTTCTCAAAGTTGATGATACTGAAAGGCTTTTGTCGGCCTGTGCCGTAAGGCTCAATCATCATTTTCAAGCCTGCATCGTTGGCGAGGCTTGTCATGTATCCATAATAGTTTTCAGCAACGCAATCGGTCACAACATTGCCCCAGTTTTTTAGAAACCGCGAAGTGTTTTCTTTGCCATCGATCTCCTTAATCCTGCCTATCATGTAAGGCAGATAAGGGAGTATATCATAGCCTTTACGAATTTTGAATTCATCCGGGAGCACCGGACTCCAAGTCTGTCCTCCTGCTTCATAACTGTCAATTTCAAGATGCGTGAAAGTTTTTCCGGTATGATGCCCTGCTGTTTCTATTATCATAGAAGGGTATCCGTCCCAGAAGGCTTTGACAGCCTGTTTGCTTAGCTTGTCACATTCGAGGCCTCGCCCTGTTTCCGGGGCCTGGGCTTCATTGGTTTTTCCGTTGGTGGTCTGTCCTATGCGCAAGAGGGTATAACTATCCGGCAGTTTTACCTTTTTTAGATTCAGTTCCCCCTTGGGAGAATCGAAGTATTCAGTAAGGTTTATTATCTGGCTAAGTGTTGCCACTGAATCGGAAGGGATGGCAATCACTGCCACATCTTCATAATAGTTCCATTGCGGATCAACTTCGGGAGTCGGAAGCATAGCCTTTCTTTGCCCCTTAGTGTATGGAGTTTCAGTGAACACCAGTTTTTGCATTGAATACTCCGGTTTTACTGTAGGGTATGCGCTCGACGACCACCCTGGGCAGTTGTGGGTGCCGAAAGTGAGTCCGAGCCTTTCGCATTCATCGAGTGTCCAGCGCAGAAGATATTTCCAGTTTTCATTGCCAATGGCATTGTCAGGATTGCCGATACGCATTTGCTGCGGACCCCCAATCTGAAAATTATGAACGCCCGCAAGTCCGGCTTCCTTGAAAGCCTCCAGGTCTTTAGTGATGCCTTCTTTAGTGACGAGACCATCCATCCACTGCCATATAATCAGCGGTTTATGTTGCTCTTCGGGAGACTGGAAAGTCTCTTCGAGAGTCTTGTTAGCTGCAAAAGAGAGAGTGGCACAACATAATGTCGCAGATATAAGGATTGATTTATACAGGTTCATGGTGTTATCGGGTTGTTTTTTGCAAAATTACTAAAATAAAACCATATAACAAATATTATAACTCAACTTTCGCAATCTCTATAATCTTACGCAGAGGGCGCAGAGGGGCAGAGGTGGATAAATTTTAAACAATGAACATTAAACAATAACTTATATTTGCGATTCGGTTATGGCAAGCTTGCTGAGCTTGACTGCCTGTATGTCGAAATAAAAAAAGCACTCAGACGTGTCACCAAAGTCCGGTCTGAGTGCGTTAATTTAATGCATAATTAGCTTCGCTCAAGCTAAAGCAAGTCATAATGCATAAT
>CAZWJO010000093.1:0-11860 GCA_964634905.1 uncultured Sangeribacter sp. | reverse complement strand
AACCTGACAACCTGACAACCCGACAACCCGACAACCTCAAAATTATCTCAGAGAATTAAGATATGCAAGCAAAGCCATTTTGCCACGCATCGTCTCGCGGGGTGTGAACTCCCCGTTTACCCAGAAATACCTCTGATTGAAAAATGATTCCTGTGAGGGCCATCCATCTTCCCATTTTGGATAGCAATATGCCAGAAGCACCCTCGCATCTCCGCCATTATGTCCCGGCGACCATGTCTCCGTGCCATTAAATGGAGTCTGTCCGGGATGAGTGCCTGGCACTCCGTCGTTGCGTCCAGTGCTGTAGCAATCAGTGATATGACGCTGTCCAAGCCCGGTCATCTCCACAGTGTTGGAGGGATTGCGACCTAAACACCAGTCAGCATCCAATATCATAGCCCGTTCAAGCGCTGCCTTCCTCTGAGGATCATCCACAATGCTATGTGCTATCATAAGAAGCTGGAGATTCTCTGAAGTTTGCCAGCGAGGATCGTTGGTTGTCCGTCGGGATGGGCGCGTTTGCGACTTGCTAAGATGCAGATCATCTGCCTGTCGATTGACTGCTTTCACCATATTATTATATATGTCAGAGTAATTCCGCTTGTGAGGCGAATGTAAATATGCCGCTGTAGCCCAAGTCTGCATACCTTTGTTTTGGCTCCAAATATGAGAATCAGGACGAGTAGAGAGTGAAGTAACAGCCATATCGTCTTCCCAGCGGGTATCGCCAGTAAGATTATAAAGGTAAGCCGCTGCCATATTCTTGAAATCGAGACCACGCATCACTCCGTCGCCGATGTGTTGCACATCTTCGAGCTGCGAGTTTTCTTGTCGCAAAGCATATTCGTAAGCTTTGATGGCTTCTTGGGTGTAGAATTGGGCTAATTCGGGATGACCGGTAAGTCTTAGTGATTCTGCGAGCATAGCGCAATTGGCCGCATTAGCCCATGCTGCCATAGTGGTGCAACCTGCCTGATACATGACTTTCCAGTCGCGAGTCGGATTTGTGACTCCTTGGCTGTAACCTTCGCCGTCTCGGATGCTGAGGAAGAAATCAACTTCATTTCGGGCTTCATCTATTAGATCGGGAAGTCCGTTGCCACTTTCTGGTATCGAGAGGTTGTCGTCGTTGATAGCTCCTTGTGTAATGATGATAGGGAGCAGAAGGTCGTAGATATTACTGACATGTGCAAGATGGCGGTCCCAATCGAATGCATCGCTGTGTCCTCCTCTCACATTGTCGTTGACGCGGTTCCCTTCAACACGATGCTGATGGAAAAGCGATTCCTCAGGAAGTTTGAAGTGTGGTTCATCCCATACGTCCATACGAAGTTTTTTCCAATCATCACTCCACGGATGGAAATCGGTAATGTATATTTTAAAGTCAGATGGGTCCTCTCCTGGTATGAATGTCGGTTGACGTGGAACAGGACTGATGTCTGGTCGGGGTTTTTCTCCGAGACGCATATAGTAATAGCCACGAAGCGAGGTCTTGTAAGGCTCAAAATATACATCAGGATTCATACAAAAATCCATGCTGCAACCTACATCTTCCACCACCAAACGATATCTGCCTGGCGAAGTCTGAGGAAAATCAATGTTCCAGACATCGCTTCCGGTATTGTTTTTGCCATTGGCTTCGTTGGAATATTCATTTTGCTTTTTCCAGAAAGACACTTTCCCAACTTCTTTCTTTTCTTGGGTATCTACATTATATAGCCAAACTCTGTTTCCTTCAAAATCTGAGTAATCGCGCTGTCCACCGTCACCGAGCCATAGATACAGATCGGCAGCATTGGTATGTTGGGATGGCTTGTAGCCGATGATATTTACATGGACTGCTTCTGAAGGAGAGGAGAAAATATCAAAATTTACATCCGCCATCTCTGTGTCGCTTACAACATCATTCGGGATTGACACTTGATAAGAACATCCTTGCCTCATAGATTTAGGAAGTTTCAGGAAAAGAGTATGGTCAAGTTCGCTGGTCAGGGTATGATCAGTATTCATAGGTTTCGCCTTACGGAAGATGGCGACTGGAGAAACTGTTCCAAAGTCTTTATCGTCGGATGAAGTGATTTTCCAGAGATTCGGGTCTGAGGCTTTATCTGTGATGAGACGCGGCGCAAAAACTTTGAGCGTATCGTCGCCTTCGACGAAAGTGTGACCAAGAAAGGCGCTGGGACCGGTTCCATTGTCGCGGTAGCGTACTTCGCCGTCACGGAATTGGAGCATTATGTAATCCTTATCGAGGGTCTTCGCTCCGAGGAATTTAGAGGCTGAGGCTGAGAGGCTCGATCCGAGTAGAACGACTATCAGGACAAATTGGGCAAGTTTCATAAAATATCTGAGGTTATGAGTTGGAAATATTTTGCAAATTTAATAAAAATTTCCGTTATTTCTGATTTTAACTCATTTAATAAATTTATGTCTATCCACATGTGTACTCAAGAAGATGCCAATTATATGCCTTCTCTATTGACATTAAAATTCCCTGAACCGCAGTGCTTCTGCCAATATGCGTGTAAATCTGTCTGAAATATCACCGATTTTCGATTTAAATTTGCATATTACCCATTTATTTTGTACTTTTGCAAGTTGAAACGAATAAGCGGTATGAATTCCCCGTTAATTCGTAGTTAAACAATCGATAACAATACCTTTATGGACATTTCATACAAGTGGCTTAAACGCTATATCAATTTCAATGAGTCGCCTAAAGAGCTGGCGGCTGTGTTCACTTCTACAGGTCTCGAATGTGACCAAATTGAAGAGGTGGAATCCATCCGTGGCGGCCTAAAAGGCCTTAAAATCGGTAAGGTGCTCACATGTGAGCCTCATCCAGATTCCGACCACATGCACATCACTACCGTCGATGTAGGCGCTGACGCACCTCTCCAAATCGTCTGCGGAGCTCCCAATGTCGCTGCCGGACAGACTGTTGTAGTCGCCACAATCGGTACAGTCCTATATGATGGGGACAAGGAATTCACTATCAAAAAAGGTAAGCTCCGCGGTGTAGAGTCGTTCGGTATGATCTGCGCCGAAGATGAAATAGGACTCGGTCACGACCATTCCGGCATAATGGTGCTCCCTGATGATGTGCCGGCAGGAACAGAAGCATCCGCGTATTTCAACGTAGAAAGTGATTATCGTCTCGAAGTTGAGCTTACCCCCAACCGTGTCGACGCTGCAAGCCACTATGGTTGCGCACGCGACCTGAAAGCCTACCAATGGGCTCGCATTCTCGAAAACGGCAACGAAGCCAAAGTCGAAATGCCTGAAATCAGTATCCCGGATGTTTCCGCCTTCTCTGTCGACAATGAGAAGGGAGCAGTGTCCGTACAAGTTGACGACTCAAAACTTTGTCCAAGGTACTGTGGAGTGACAATTCGCAATGTGAAAGTAGGCGAATCTCCCGATTGGCTCAAAAACCTTCTTGTAGCTGCCGGACAACGCCCTATCAACTCCATTGTCGACATAACAAACTTCATCCTTCTTGGCATCGGCCAACCTCTCCATTGCTTCGATCTCGCTAAAGTGGCAGGCGAAAAAATTATAGTCCGCACTTGCCCTGCCGGCACTAAGTTTACCACTCTCGACGACGTTGAGCGCACTCTAAATGAAAACGACCTCATGATTTGCGATGCAGACAAACCAATGTGTATCGCCGGTGTATTCGGAGGTCTTGATTCTGGTGTCACAGAAGCCACCACCGACGTATTTATAGAAAGCGCATACTTCAATTCCACCTCAATTCGCCGCACGGCACGCCGCCATGGACTCAGCACAGACGCTTCATTCCGATATGAACGCGGCACAGACCCCAATATTTGTGTTTATGCTGCCAAACTTGCAGCTGTCCTCATTCGCGAGATTGCAGGCGGTGAGATTTGCGGTGACATCGTAGATTGCTATCCAAATCCTGTACTGCCAGTTGAGATAGATTTCTCCCTCAAATATTGCTGCAATCTTATTGGGAAAGAAATACCTCGTCATATCATTATAGGTATTCTCCGTGCTCTCGAATTTGAAGTGAAAGAGACAGCTGACAGCGATATACTTTCTATTAAGGTTCCTACTTATAGAGTCGATGTGACTCGTCCTTGCGACGTAGTTGAGGAAATCCTCCGTATCTACGGTTACAACAACGTGGAATTTGGCACTGAAATGCACGCTAACCTCTCAAAGCGTACCGCTGTCGACGAGGCTTACGCTCTACAACAGGTGGTCAGCAACGATCTTTCCGGCCAAGGATTCCGCGAAATCATGAACAATTCGCTTTCAGCTGTGAAATACTATGATGGAAACGAAGATTTCCCATTGGAGCACTCAGTGAAGGTGATGAATCCGCTCAGCAACGACCTTGGAGTCATGCGTCAGACTCTCCTCTACGGTGGCCTTGAAAGCATCGCCCATAATGTCAACCGCAGGGCAAGCGACCTGAAATTCTATGAATTCGGTAATGTATATGCCTTCGACCCTTCAAAGGAAAAGACAGACGAAAAACCACTTGCCCAGTATTCTGAGCATGCGGAGCTCGCTATCTGGATGACAGGCAACCTTCATACTGCTTCTTGGAATCGTCAAGCTGCCGAGGCAACCGTCTTCGACCTTAAGGCAACCGTTCTCAATATTTTCGCAAAAGTAGGTGTCGCTGAAACAGGCCTTAAGATGACTCAATCTTCCGACGCTACTTTCTCTGCAAAACTTGAGATCGCCCATCGTAGTGGCAAACCCCTTGCAGTACTCGGCATCCTCAGCCGCAAGACCCTGAAGGCTCTTAACATTCACCAGGAAGTTTGCTATGCTTCAATAGACTGGAGCTACCTTTGCAAACTTGCCGCCAAGTATCAGACTACTTACGCTCCTCTCGAGAAGACACAGCCGGTTCGCCGTGACCTCGCTCTCCTTCTCGATGTGGCAACTCCTTTCGAAGCTGTCGAGATTTGTGCCCGTAAAGCCGGAGGCAAGCTCCTTCGCGACATACGTCTTTTCGATGTCTATGAAGGAAAGAATCTCCCCGCAGGCAAGAAATCATACGCAGTCGCATTTACAATCCAAGACCCCGAGAATACTCTCAAAGACAAGCAAATCGACGGCGTGATGGATAAAATCGTAAAAAGCCTATCTCAGCAGCTCGGAGCCTCACTCAGATAACGATAAACGATTAACGATTAACGATAAACGATTAACGATAAACGATTAACGATTAACGATAAACGATTAACGATAAACTATCAACTATCAACGATTAACGATAAACTATCAACGATCAACGATCAACGATCAACGATAGACTATCAACGATTAACGATAAACGATCAACGATCAACGATAGACTTTCAACGATTAACGATAAACTATCAACTATCAACGATAAAATAAGAGATGTCTGAAATCTCTGATATCTCTGATATCTCTGAAATCTATAATAGATCTTACAACTGAAAATTCTGAAAACTGAAAACTGAAATATATCATGGGAAGAGCATTTGAATTCCGTAAAGCCCGTAAGCTCAAACGCTGGGGCAATATGTCAAGAACATTCACCCGTATTGGCAAAGAAATCACTATCGCCGTCAAGGCTGGAGGTCCTGATCCAGATATGAATCCTCGCCTTCGTATGCTTATGCACAATGCTAAGGCTGCCAACATGCCTAAGGACACTATCGAACGTGCCATCAAGAAAGCTACTGACAAAGACGCTTCCGACTACAAGGAAATCGTATACGAAGGATACGGGCCTTTCGGTATCGCTATCGTGGTGGAAACTGCTACCGACAACAACCAACGCACTGTGGCAAACGTTCGAAGCTACTTCACTAAGCACGGAGGCTCCCTCGGCACTCAGGGCTCCCTTTCTTTCCTTTTCGATCATAAGAGCGTCTTCCACTTAAAACCAAATCCTGAAATGAGCCTCGAGGATTTCGAGCTGGAACTGATGGACCTCGATGCCGAACTTGAAGCTGACGATGAAGAATGGATCGTATATGGCGCTTTCGACCAATTCAATAACATCCAGAAATATCTTGAAGGTGCCGGAATGGAAATCGTTAGCGCTGAGTTCGAAAGAATCCCTACCGACTATAAGGATGTCACTCCCGAACAGCGCGAAAGCATCGAAAAACTTCTCGACCGATTCGAGGACGACGATGACGTTCAAAACGTTTTCCACAACATGAAGGAAGCTGAAGATTAATAACACTTTTCCGCTGATGAAATACTTCCTCAAAATATTTTTGATAGCGGTGGCCGTGGTCACCGCTATTCCGTCTTTTGCCGTCACCGACAAGGAGATGGAGCAAGCCCGCGCTATAGCTGCTAAACACTATCTGCGCTATGCTAACAATGGTTCTGATTATCTTGACAAGATTAACCCTTCCAGTGTAAGCGAACTCAGCAAATCGCTGAAAGCAAAAGAGCAAGAAAATATCAAAAGTTTCACTGCCGTCGCTGTCCCTAAAGACTATGCCTCTTGGGATAAGAAAAAACTCGTGGAGTATTGGAGCAGTACTTTTTTCAAGTCGCCGGGTCTCAAGGATGATGGGAAAAAATGTCTTTCCATCCTTGCTAAAAATCTAAATAAAATCAACGTGGCTGCTCCCTCTGCAACTCCACAACCCTCTGAATCCAAACCAACTGAATCAGCGAATAAAGCCAACCCTGCTACTACAGCTTCCCCAACTAACCAGGCTGATGAATCGAAGCCAACTTCTACGACGACTAAGCAGGAACCCTCTAAAACCTCTGATGTAGCTACGAATCAAGAGATAGCTGACGATGAAGCAGAAATTGTTCAAGCTGTAGCTCAGGCGGAAGCTGATGCCGGAGTTGCCGATGATCAACCCAAGAAGTCGAGTAATACTTGGCTGTATATCGCTATCCTCATTGTTTTAGTAGGTGTCGTAGTTTGGCTCGTAGTTTATGCTTCTAAGAGTATGAAGGAGACTGGAGCTTCGCTTGCCGACCATAAGGCAGGCGAGAAGGAGATTCGAGAAGCAAAAAAGGCTGCAAAGGAGGAACAGAATAAGATGCGAGAGCAATATGCAAATTCCCTATCTTCCAAAAATGACGAAATCAAGCAACTCAAGGCTAACAATGAGTCGCTTGAAAAGGCTGCTGAGGCAGCCAAAAGGGAAGCTGATGCCTTGCGCCGAGAACTCGATGCAGCAAAAAGAGAACTTGCAGCTTTACGGCAGACTCATTCTGAACGTCATACGGCAAATGAAGTAGATGCTCCTCGCCAATCTCGTGCCAATCAACGTCAAGCACAAGAACAACGTCCCGCTCAAGAACAAGGTCTCTCTCAAGAACATCGCTCCGCTTCTGCCAACCAAAAGCCACAGGTCTCTCCTGCGCGTCCCGGCGGTCTTCCTCCCGTAGTATTCCTTGGATACGTCAATCAACGCGGTCTTTTTGTCAAGGCATCCCGCACTCTCAATGTGGAGTCGTCCGTCTACCGTATGGACATCCCTGACGGCCAACATGGACTTTTCCGTGTCGTGAACGATCCCGATATACTTGATCGTCTTCTTGACAATACTGCCCAATGGCTGGAAGGTGGGTGCGTAATTGAAAATCCTGAAGATGCCGACATAGCTGTGGAGATCATCACTCTCCAGCCAGGGGAAGCTGAATTTAAAGACAATACTTGCCGCGTCACTAAGAAAGCAAGGATTAAATTCGTCTGATTCTTATTTCAAATGAAACTCTCCGTTATTTCTGACCAGTACGGAAAGACTATCTTTCTGATCTGCTCCACGATTTCTGTGATTATTTTCCTAATTATTTCCACAAATCTCGTGAAGCAACTTTCCATGCAGGAAAGGGAGAGAATGAACATCTGGGCTTCCGCTACAGAGAAAATGGCTCAGGTAGAAGGAAATGCCGACTTTGAGTTCCTGCTCAACATCATCGCCCAAAATAATTCTATTCCAGTGATGGTGGCAGACGCTGACAAAAACATACTCGAATATAGAAACTACGAGCTCCCCGACCGTGTCGACGAAGGGGAGCACGTGGTTTTTTCTGATCTTACCGAGCGTAATCAAAAATTCCTTGAGAAAAGACTCAAAAAGGCTCTCGGCAACCGTAGCCTTGAGAACATTGAGAATGAAAATTCCCATTTTATAAAAGTTGAGGTATATCCAGGAATAAATCAATATATATATTATGAAGATTCAATCCTGCTTCGCCGGCTGAGCCTCTATCCATACGTTGTGCTCGCAGTGATGATTGTGCTGGTGCTTATAATATATTCCGCCGTTGTCTACACCAAGAAAGCAGAACAGAATAGAGTCTGGGTGGGACTGTCAAAAGAAACTGCTCACCAACTCGGCACTCCAATTTCTTCGCTCATGGCCTGGAGCCAATATCTTGAAGCTTCCGGCACCGACCCGGAAGTCACTACAGAAATAGATAAGGACGTCAAGCGCCTATCCAAGATCGCAGAGAGATTCTCCAAAATTGGATCCCGCCCTTCCCTTGAACTTGAATATCTCAATCAGACAATTGAATCTTCATTGGAATACATGAGAGGGAGAATTTCCGGAAAAGTATCGCTTAATTTCCATTTTGGGGAAGATGATTTTGGAGTGATGGTCTCAACCAGTCTTTTTGAATGGGTCATGGAAAACCTAACGAAAAATGCTGTAGATGCTATGGCCGGGGTCGGTGAGATCCATATTACTACCGGACGTGGCAAAGACCATGTATGGATTGACGTGCGTGACACCGGCAAAGGCATACCCCGCAAAAACTTCAACAAGGTATTCAATCCGGGCTACACTACCAAAGAAAGAGGATGGGGGTTGGGACTGACCTTGGTAAAACGAATCATCGAAGAATACCACGATGGCCATATCTATGTCAAAGAATCCGAAGTAGGCCAAGGGACAACATTCCGCATCGAACTCCCCCACGCTAACCCCTAATTCTAAATTCTCAATTCTCAATTCTCAATTATAAACAATTCAAAAAATGACCCTCTTCATCATCGGATACATGGCCTCAGGCAAAACCACTTTCGGACGCGCCCTCGCCCGAAAATCCGGACTCCAGCATATCGACCTTGATTTCTACATTGAGCAACGATTCCATTCTACCGTCCGCGATATATTCGCCAAGAAGGGGGAGGCGGAATTCCGTCGCATAGAGTCAGCTATGCTTCGTGAGGTAGGTGAAATGTCGGATGTCATTGTGTCGTGTGGTGGAGGAACCCCTTGTTTCGGAGACAACATTGACTACATGAACTCCCGAGGACTGACAATTTGCCTCCAGGCATCAGATGACGTCATCGCCGACAGAATCATAGAAGCCGGGAACAAGCGTCCCTTGATGGCAGGAAAATCAAGGGAGGAGATTATCGAAACTTTACAGATGCACATGAAAGTGCGCAAGCCATTCTACGACCAAGCAGCCATCATCATTTCTGGCGACCGGCTTGAGAATAAAGCTCAAATTGCAGAGACTGTGGATGACTTTATCAAAAATCATTTGCACAATTTGGAGAATTTGGATTAATTTGTTAATTTTGCGATGTGGAGCTCCAAATGTTCCGGACTATCTAAAAAATAATTGAGCTATGAACAAAGAAGCAATTCAGAAAGAGACAGCTACCATTGAGCTTGAGCCACTCCTTATGCATGCCAACATGCTGAGCAATGGGAATGGTATCGACATAGCAATACTTGCAAACTATCCAGATACTGATGAGACACGTATGCTCCTCACGCCTGAGGCGTGTGGACTCCTGACATCTTCCGGCCTAAGACTGGCAATGGAGGAAGGGGCCGGTGTCGATATTTCATTCAGTGATGATGCTTATGAAGAGTATGGAGTAAAAATCGTGTCGCGTGAAGAAGCATTGGGAGCTTCTATTGTTCTTTCGTTCACTCCCCTTCGTACTGCAGACATTATGCTCATGAAGCCAGGAAGCACTTTGCTTTGCACTATGGCTTCCGGACTGATAGACAAGGATTCAATAAAGGCCCTTCTTGACATGAATATCACGATGGGATGTCTCGACAATATGTATAGCCACAATGACACTCCTGTCTTTGCAGATATCATAGACGAGATCGATGGCAGGGCGGCAATCATGTATGCGCAGGAAAACCTCTCATACTTGGGTGGAGGCAAAGGAGTGCTACTCGCAAGCGTCGCAGGAATCAATCCCTGTGAAGTGCTTATCATTGGAGATGGCACTGATGTCTACTCAGCAGCCAAGGCTGCACTTAATATGGGGGCACAGGTCACAGTTGTCAACAACGATGTCTCCATGCTTGCCGTGGCAAGAGAAATATGCGGTCAGCAGATACAGACAATTATGATTCATCCCCGTGTGCTTTATAATAAAGTGAAGACCGCTGATGTGATTTTGTTGGGCACTACCACCCGTCCATTCGAATTCCCAAAGAATCTTTCCGCAGTGATGAAAGACAGCGCATACGTTCTCGACTTCAAAGATTCTCATCCATCTGTTTCGGTCCCGCGTACTGTCGCGATGGCACTGAGTAATGTCATGGTCAACTTCTTTGAGGAAATGCGCTTGAAAGAGAGTTTCGAGAGTATGATATCCACCAACGAAGGTGTCCAGCAGGGCATTGTGACCTATCACGGCAAACTCGTTGATAAGCTTGTAGGTTCCTACACAGGCCTTCCATCGGCCGACCTTTCCGTCATGCTCGCAGCCCGAAATTGATACCTACGCATGAGGATTATCCATATCCTTTCTTCAGTGATGTGGTCGGGAGTGGAGCGATATGCACTCGACATTTGTTGTCATTGCCGGGATCATGGCGATGAGGTGCTTGTCATCACTCGAGATGCCAGAGCCGTAGATGATGTTTTTCGCCGCAAAGAAATAGAGGTGCGTTTTGCTCCCTTGGGAGGTTTCTTGTCGTATCCGGCTGTAAAAGGAATATGCGATGTGCTGAATGAAAGCAATGGGCAGACTGCAATTCATTGCCATAGCACGCGAGATGCCTTCTCTGCTCTTACCGCCCGACGCCTTTTGGGACGCCATGATATCAGGGTCATACTTACTCGCCATTATGTACGTCGCGCAGGAAGGTCTCCTTTTCATAGATTTGTCTATAGAAATGTAGACCATCTGATTTTCGTTTCCCACATTGCTAAAGAAAAATTTATGTCAGGCTGGCATTGGAAAGGCCGCTATGCAGCCGACGACATAAATGCCATAATCATCCACAACAGTCTGAATATAGAGGTGGCTCCAGTAGTTCCCGAACCCGCTAAAGGCCCAATTACGGCTATGTATCTCGGGCGCCTGGCTCCCGACAAGGGTCTGGAGGAATTGATAGATGCACTGTTGATATTGAAGCCAATGAAAATTCGTCTCAGGATAGTCGGCACAGGACATCCGGACTATGTCGACTCTCTGAGAAGAAAGGCTTTGACAGCCGGAGTGATGCACCTGATCGACTGGCCAAGACATAAGGAAAACACAGAGGATTATATCCGTAAGTCTCATTTCGGAGTCCTTCCATCGGCCGCTCCAGAGGCTTTCGGCATGTCGAATATAGAATTCATGAAAGAAGGGAGACCTATCATTTGTAGCGACAATGGGGCCCAGCCCGAATATATCACGCAGTGTAAAGATGGCATTCTCATTCCTCCAAGAAATGCTGAGCGGCTTGCCTGGGAAATGCGACGCCTCGCTCTATCAAGCGAATTGCGTGTGTCTATAGGAGAAGCTGCTCGCAAAAGATTTGAGACCCAACTTTCTTGGTCAAAATTCATCAATCGGCTCTATCCCCTTTATAAATCCTAACTCCTGATGTGTCCCAAATACTTCGCCCCCCTATTATGAACTCGCAAAACGCAAAACGTAAAA
>CAZWJO010000092.1:0-12144 GCA_964634905.1 uncultured Sangeribacter sp. | reverse complement strand
GTTGTCGGGTTTTCGAGTTGTCAAGTTGTCGGGTTTTCGAGTTGTCAAGTTGTCGAGTTGTCCACCTGAAAACCAGAAAACCAGAAAACCAGACAACCAGACAACCAGAAAACCAGACAACCAGAAAACCAGACAACCAGACAACCAGAAAACTTTTATTTGAATTTATGGTCGCAATAGCGGCATCTCAGACTTCCATCAGAAGCTCTGTATGCTCTGCGTGGAGACTTTTCATTGCGGGTGATGCACTTCTTGTTCTCACAACGCAAATGGTCTGGCACAGCTACCTCTTCTTGCTTCGGCATGTCATGCTTAGGATCATTCTTCCAGTCGAGTAGGCTTGAGATAAGAGCCATACGGACAAACTTTCCGTTTTCTACCTGACGGAAATATGCAGCTCGTGGGTCAGCGTCTACTTCTTCAAGAATTTCATTGACACGTGGGAGAGGATGAAGAACCGCCATCTTTTCTTTGGCAAGTTTCATTTTATCGCAGTCAAGAACGAAAGAATCTTTAACTGCTTCATATTCATCTTCATCAAGGAAACGCTCTTTCTGCACACGAGTCATATATAGGACGTCGAGTTCCGGCATTGCTTCTTCAAGCGTATCAACCTCTCTATATTCAAGACCTAAACGGTCGCAGACATCCTGTTTAATATAGTCAGGTAGACGGAGCTGTGGGGGAGCAATAAGGACAATCTTGATCCCTTTCTGCCGTGAAAGGGCTTTGATAAGGCTATGGACAGTGCGTCCAAATCGGAGGTCACCGCAGAAACCGATAGTAAGATTGTCGAGTCTACCCAATTCTCGTGTGATGGTAAGGAGGTCAGTCAGAGTCTGTGTAGGATGAGCATGGCTGCCATCCCCTGCATTGATGATAGGAACTCTGCTAACTTCTGTTGCTGCCAACTGAGCTCCTTCGAGGAAGTGGCGCATTGCGATGATATCGGCAAAATTCTCCACTACACGGACTGTATCGCGGACAGTCTCCCCTTTGCTGACGGAGCTGCTTGCTGCATCTGCAAAACCGAGGACATTACCTCCAAGTTCCATCATTGCAGCGGTGAAACTCAAGCGAGTACGTGTAGATGGCTCATAGAAAAGGGTTGCGAGTTTTTTCCCTTTGCATTTCTCTGAATATTTAGCCCGGTTTGCAATGATATCAAGAGCTAAGTCAATTATTTCTTGGGTTTCTTCTACTGTCAAGTCGGTAGGATCAATCAGATGTTTCATGTTTTTCAACGATCAACGATTAACGATTAAACGATCAAACAATTATGCGTTCATCCAGAAAGTGTCACTCGGGTTGTCTCGGAATTTAAGGATACGGTTTTTCCATATTGGGTCGATGTATCCTTCTTCAGCTGCGACTTCTACAAGAGTATCGAGATTTGATAGTGAATGATTGGTGACATTTGCTGCCGCTAAGCGGTCGGTAGCTTTTTTCATTCCGTATGTGAATATTGAAACGATTCCGAGTACTTCAGCACCCTCTTCACGTAGAGCCTCTACCACTTCGATACAGCTTCCGCCGGTAGAGATAAGATCTTCCACGACAACTACCTTTGTTCCAGGGTCACACTTACCTTCGATGCGGTTGCCTCGTCCGTGATCCTTGGCTCCCCCACGCACGTAGCCCATAGGTTTGTTAAGAAGCCAAGCAGTGATAGCTGCATGTGCGATTCCGGCAGTTGATGTCCCCATAAGAGATTCAGCTTCCGGATAATATTTTGTGATAAGCTCTGCAAGACCTTCTTCAATGTCCTTGCGCACGGCGGGATATGAGAGAGTCAGACGATTGTCGCAATACATAGGACTTTTGATTCCTGAAGCCCAAGTGAAGAGATCTTCAGGGCGAAGGAAAACAGCTCCCACACTCAAAAGATCTTTTGCTATTTTCTTTTCCATGTTTCTATCAATTCATAATTCATAATTCATAATGCATAATTGAATCCTCATACAATACGCATTATGAATTGTTGTTTTTTATTTATCTTTGAAAAAAATCTGCATTATGACTTGCTTTTGCTGGGGCGAAGCCAATTGTGCATTATGCATTATGCATTAGAGTGAAGGAATTCTCGGCAGCAGCGTTGATATGCAGCCAATGGATCTTCAGCTTTTGTGATTGGGCGTCCTACCACTATATAGTCGGAGCCTATCTCGCGGGCTTTTGCCGGAGTCATCACTCGTACTTGATCGTCGGCTGCTGAGTCTGCAAAACGGATACCCGGAGTGACAGTAAGAAACTTGTCGCCACATGCGATTTTTACGATAGATGCTTCACGTGGAGAGCAAACTACTCCGTCAAGACCTGACATCTGGGCATTTTTTGCATAACTTGCAACCACCGCATCTACTTCTCCAGGAATCAGTATGTCTTCATTCATCAATTCTTTGCTTGTGGATGTGAGCATTGTCACGGCAATAAGCAACGGACGGGTGCCATCCGGACGAGTAAGACCCTCAATAGCTGCTTCCATCATCTTGTGTCCTCCGAAAGCATGGAGGTTGGTCATATCTACATCGAGGTGAGAGAGTACCGACATTGCACTCTTCACTGTATTTGGTATGTCGCAGAGCTTTAGGTCGAGAAATATCTTGTGTCCCCTTTTCTTTATTTCCTTGATGATTTCCGGACCTGCGGCATAGAAAAGTTCCATACCAATCTTTACGTAAGGCTTTGTGTCGCCGAAACGGTCGAGAAATTCAAGTGTGGCTTCCATTGAAGGAAAGTCGCACGCTATGATCACATCTTTCGCCATGATATTCCGATTATGTCTTTTATATTGTTTATTTTTAGTTTCTTCAATACTTTGGGAAGTTCTTCCGATATTTTCTTGCAAGCCATTGGATCCACGAGATTTGCCGAGCCTATTTGCACTGCAGTTGCTCCTGCCATCATCATTTCCACTACGTCTTCTGCACTGGAGACTCCTCCACATCCCATCACTGGAACGTTGACCGCCTGAGCCACTTGATATACCATCCTGACAGCTACGGGGAAAACAGCTGGACCGGAAAATCCACCCATCTTGTTTGCAATCACAGGACTACCGGTGTTGATATTGATGCGCATTCCCAGAAGTGTATTGATGAGGGTCAATCCATCAGCCCCGGCAGCTTCACATGCCTTTGCAATAGAGACGATGTCAGTCACATTAGGTGATAATTTGATGAAAACAGGTTTTTTGACAGCAGCTTTGACAGATCGAGTCACTTCAGCTGCCTGTTCGGCTGAAGTACCAAAGGCCATTCCTCCGTTGTGGACGTTAGGACAACTTACATTGACCTCAATTATGTCTACTCCCTCACATGCATCTGCCATTTTGCAAGCCTCTACATATTCGTCGATTGAGAACCCGCTGACATTAGCAATCACACATCCTGAATATATCTTTCTCAATTCCGGAACTTCATGTCCATACACTGTCTCTGCTCCCGGATTCTGAAGTCCGACACTGTTGATCATCCCGTCAGGAGTTTCAGCGATTCTCGGAGTTATATTGCCGAAGCGAGGATTTAGAGTTGTTCCTTTTATAGAAATGCCTCCAAGTATATTGAGATCATAAATGTCAGCAAATTCTTGGCCGAACCCGAATGTCCCACTTGCAGGCACGAGTGGATTCTTAAGTTTAAAGCCACAAAGATCTGTTGCAACTTCCGGTTCTCCTTCAAGTTTTCTATTGCGTGATAGGGTAGGAGCAGGAGTTCCATTTCCTTTGAAGCTCTTCATTAGGATGGCATCAAACACAGGACCATCCTTGCAGACACGTTTCGGTCCCCAAGGAGTCTCAATAGTGCATCCCATACAAGCACCGAAACCGCAGCCCATGCGCTCTTCCATGCTTACTTCACCCATTTCGCAGTCAAGTTCGCATCCAAGGGCTGAGAGCATTGGAAGTGGACCACAGGCATACCAGAAATCGAATCCTTGCATATTCGGTTTGCGAATTGCATCTGTAACGAATCCTTTGACTCCGGCACTTCCATCGACTGTTGCAACTTCCACTTCTGCACCTAACTCTCGGAATTTATCGGCATAGAAAATTTCATCAGAAATGTTGAACCCTAAAGCTACTTTTACCCTTTTTCCATCAGCGATAAGTTTGCGGGCAAGAAGATACAGAGGAGGTACTCCTACTCCTCCGCCTGCGAGAAGGGCTGTATCTTTACAACGGGCAGTGTTGAATCCTTTGCCAAGTCCTGTCAGAAGATCAAGTTGCATACCCGGAGTCATTTTCGCCATAGCTTCTGTACCTTTCCCGACAACCTTAAAGATTAAGGTCATTTTATTCCCTTCTATGTCACAGACGGAGATAGGACGACGAAGGTAGAGACCGGGAATGGAAATTTCGACAAACTGTCCCGGCATTGTGAATGCCGAGCAGTCGCCTCGAAGTGTCATTTCATAGACTGAATCTGTCAGTCGAGTTATGCTTGTAATCTCAAATTTCATAATGTTTTCAAATCTTCCCCCAAAATTAGCTAATGTCGGTCAAAAATCCAAATAAAAGTTGAATAATTTCTTATTACCTTGTAGGAAGCACGGCTCGTGCGTCCGCATTATGTGTAGATAGGATACTCTGCATCCGTGAGTTAGCCAATGGAAAATATTGACGGACGCACTAGCCGTGCGTCCCTACAGGGTTATTGAAAATTCAACATTCAACATTCAAAATTACCGACTGATCATCCCATTCCCTTTGCGGCCGTATTCCGCGTCGATGGTGGAGACTCCCATTGTGATTTCTTCGAGGACATCAAGGAGTACTCGGACTGTCTCGAGAGCGGTGAAGATGGTAACATTATTTTCTATGGCTATGCGTCGGATGTCATATCCGTCAAGGCGTGTATTGTGTTGGTTGACATCAATTGTATTAATCACATAGCTGACATGGCCCTGTCGCAGAGAACGCTCAATATCGTTGCTACCTTCTCTGAATTTTCCTAATGTGCGGCAGCGGATGCCATGTTCTTTTAGATATTTCGCCGTTCCTCGAGTCGCCTCGACATTGAAACCAAGGTCATAGAATCGTCGGATCAATGGAAGAGCCTTTTCTTTGTCGGCATCAGATACGGTCACAAGCAGCGTACCATAGTTGAGTACTTGCATTCCTGAGGCTTGCAAAGACTTATAGAGTGCTCGTGTCAACATATCGTCATAGCCGATAGCTTCCCCTGTTGATTTCATCTCTGGCGAAAGATATGAGTCGACCCCTTTGATTTTAGAGAAGGAGAAGGCAGGAGTCTTGACAAACCATCTTTTGCGGTCCGGATAAAGAGTCATATCATAACCTTGACTCTTAAGACTTTCTCCAAGCATGACTTTCGATGCAATTTTTGCCATCGGAACGCCGGTAGATTTAGAAAGGAATGGCACTGTGCGTGAACTACGAGGATTCACTTCAATCACATAGACATTCTCATCCTTATCTACAATGAATTGGATGTTGTAAAGTCCGATGATTCCGATGGCTTTACCCAAACGAATGGTATAGTCTACGATTGTCTGTCTTACTTTTTCACTGACGCTGAATGTCGGATAGACAGAGATAGAGTCGCCGGAATGAATACCGGTCTTTTCAACGTGTTCCATAATGCCGGGGATAAGAACATTAGTTCCATCGCAAATTGCATCTACTTCGAGTTCCTTTCCCATGATGTATTTGTCTACAAGAACGGGACTGTTGTCGGAAATATCCACAGCATTCTGAAGATAGTGACGTAGAGCCTCTTCATTTCCTACTATCTGCATAGCTCGGCCTCCCAATACGAAACTTGGACGAACCAGAACCGGATATCCAATCCTTTCAGCTGCTTTAACCCCGCTTTCTATATCCGTGACGGCTTCTGCATCTGGTTGGGGAATACCCGTTTCTCGCATAATTCGCTCGAAATGCTTGCGGTCTTCAGCTCTGTCGATTGCTTCAAGTCCCGTTCCTATGATATTTACTCCACGAGCTGCGAGTGGAGCGGCAAGATTGATGGCAGTCTGACCTCCAAGTGTTACAACTACACCTTCCGGTTTTTCAAGATTCACCACATTCATCACATCTTCGACTGTGAGAGGTTCAAAATATAGTTTGTCGGAGATGCTATAGTCTGTAGAGACGGTTTCAGGATTATTGTTGATTATGATAGCTTCGTATCCTTGTTCTCGTATTGTTTGGATGGCATGGACTGTAGAATAGTCAAATTCGACACCTTGCCCTATTCTGATAGGGCCGCTTCCAAGCACGAGTATCTTCTTTCTATCGCTAACTATAGATTCATTCTCATCTTCGTATGTAGAGTAGAAATAAGGAACGTATGAATCAAACTCACCTGAGCAGGTATCTATCATCTTGTAGACTGGAATTATTCCGAGAGATTCCCTCATTTCGCAAATGTCAGCTTCTGTGAGGTCGCGGAGTTTGGCTATGTAGCGGTCGCTGAATCCCATCCTCTTTGCCTCTCTCAATAAGTTGGCATCAAGAGTTTCTGCATCTTGGATTTCCCATTCCATCTTGATGATGTTGTTGAGTTTTTCGAGGAAGAATAGGTCAATACCTGTTTTATCGTAGATGTGCCAAAGTGCCACTTTACGTCTAAGAAGCTGCCCGATAGCAAGAAGACGATCATCCCGACCCTCCTTTATATAATTAAGGATTTCTTCAGTTGGCATATCCTCGAATTTCTTGGAGTAAAGATGGTCTACTCCGGTTTCGAGAGAACGGATCCCTTTAAGCAGTGACTCTTCGAATGTCCTACCAACACTCATTATCTCGCCGGTCGCTTTCATTTGGGTTCCGAGCCGATTGGAAGCCTCGCTGAATTTATCAAAGGGAAACCGGGCAATCTTTGTTACAACATAGTCGAGAGCCGGCTCGAAACTTGCCGGAGTATTTGCGATTTGAATCTCATCAAGAGTCATACCGACTGCGATCTTGGCACTCACTCGGGCAATTGGATAGCCGGTTGCCTTTGAGGCCAATGCAGAACTACGGGAAACACGTGGGTTGACCTCTATAATATAGTAATTGAAGGAAAGAGGGTCAAGAGCAAACTGAACGTTGCATCCACCTTCAATTTCAAGAGCACGGATAAGTTTCAGTGCAGAATCACGGAGCAACTGATATTCCTTGTTGGTGAGAGTCTGACTTGGAGCAACCACTACCGAATCGCCAGTATGGACACCGACCGGGTCAACATTCTCCATATTACAGATTGTGATAGCAGTGTCGTTGCTGTCGCGCATCACCTCATATTCGATTTCTTTATATCCTTTTATAGATTTCTCTACAAGCACCTGATGCACTGGAGAAAGAGCCAATGCATTGCGCATCAGTTCACGGAGTTCCTCTTCATTGTCTGCAAAACCTCCGCCAGTGCCACCAAGGGTGAAGGCGGGTCGAAGTACCACTGGATAGCCAATATTTTCCGCTACTTTTACTCCTTCTTCGATGCTATTTACTATTTCGGAAGGAAGGACGGGTTCCCCAAGGCTCAAACAAAGTTCCTTGAAAAGTTCTCGGTCTTCAGCCTGTTCGATGCTCTTGAAAGAAGTACCGAGTATTTCAACTCCACATTCTTCGAGGATTCCTTTTTTTGCAAGTTGCACGGCAAGGTTTAGACCGGTCTGGCCACCAAGTCCCGGGACAATTGCATCCGGACGTTCAAAACGGATGATCTTGGCTACATATTCCAGCTTTAGGGGTTCCATATAGACCTTGTCGGCTATCCCCGTGTCGGTCATGATAGTGGCAGGGTTGGAATTTACCAATACTACTTCATATCCCTCTTCTTTCAGAGCCAGGCAAGCCTGAGTGCCGGCATAGTCAAATTCTGCAGCCTGACCGATGATGATTGGTCCGGAGCCTATCACCATCACTTTCTTGATATCTTTCCTCTTAGGCATGTCGCACCTCCTTTTCTTTCTTGTGTTCTTCCATATCACGGATGAAAACGTCGAAGAGATATCCGCTGTCTTGAGGACCGGGAGCACTCTCCGGATGATATTGTACTGAAAATATGTGTTCTTCTTTGTTCCTTACTCCTTCTACAGTGCCGTCAAGCAAATTGAGATGAGTTATTTCAAGGTCAGTGTCTTTGATACTTTCCGGGAGTACAGCATAGTTGTGATTTTGCGATGTAATCTCGATTTTTCCTGTCAGCATATTCTTGACAGGATGGTTAGCTCCACGATGTCCGAATTTCAATTTATAGGTCTTTGCTCCGAAAGCAAGAGAAATGATCTGATGACCGAGGCAAATACCGAAAATAGGAAGCTTACCGCGTAGTCGTTTGACGAGATTCCTTACTTCCGGCACATCTTCCGGGTCGCCAGGGCCGTTGGAAATGAAGATACCGTCTGGTTTGAACGCCATAATCTGTTCGGCGTCCATGTTGTAAGGAACGATAATGACATTGCAACCTCTCTGGTTGAGAGAACGGATGATGTTAAACTTGATACCGCAGTCGATGGCAACGACATTGAATCTCTGGTTTGGAGTTCGGGAGAACCAACGCTTCTTACAGCTCACTTTCTCCACGACTTTCTTATCGACCGGAGTGTCAGCAATCAACTTGAGGGCTTCTTCAATAGGGCTGTCAACAGGTACGATAGCAGCTCTCATACATCCTTCATCGCGTATGATGCGGGCAAGCTTGCGAGTGTCAATTCCGCTTATAGCCGGGATGTTGGCATCTTCAAGTGTCTCTGTCATTGTATTGGTGTAGCGGAAGTTAGAGGGTGACTCACAACATTCTCGCATCACCATTCCTCCGATCGTCGGAGCTTTGGTCTCGAAGTCATCGTCAGTGATTCCATAGTTTCCGATAAGTGGGTATGTCATCACTACTATCTGGTTGGTGTAGGAGGGATCGGAGAGGATCTCTTGATATCCTACCATTGAAGTGTTGAAGACGACTTCACCGACAATACTGCGGCGAGCGCCGCAGCTTTGCCCGGGGAATTCCATCCCGTTTTCCAACACGAGTTTTACGTCTGCGTCTTTCATTATTTTGTTTCTTGGCGTTTATTTGGCAGCTTAAATAGCTATTATAGCTATATTAGCTAAAATAGCTATTTTAGATTTTATTTATGATACCCTTGGAAGATCAAGTGGATGACTCTGTCATCGTAGATTAGACTTTCCGGTTTTCCGTAGAGTTCCATTCCTTCAAAAGGAGTCGCTTTTCCCATGGATGCGAATTCATTGGGATCGACTTTCCATTTTTTGTCAAGTCTGAAAATGGCGAGGTTGGCTTCTCCTTCCACTTCGAGTCCGAAGATGCGCCGAGGGTTGAGACACATCAGCTCTACGAGCCGTTGGATGTCTATGATGCCTGTTTTTACGAGGTGAGTGTAGCAGACACCGAATGCAGTTTCCAAGCCCACGACTCCCATAGCGCTTCCCTTGAGTCCTCGACTCTTTTCGTCAGCTGTGTGAGGAGCATGGTCGGTAGCTATGCAATCGATGGTTCCATCTTTGATGCCTTCGATAAGAGCTGCTCTGTCTTCTTTGCTTCTTATAGGGGGATTCATTTTGAAACGTCCTTCATCCTGAAGGTCTTCGTCGCAGAAGACGAGGTAGTGGGGTCCGGTTTCACATGTCACTTTCACGCCTCGTTTCTTAGCTTCGCGGATTAGCTCCACGCTTTCTTTAGTGGAAATATGGCAGACATGATAGCGGCAGCCTGTTTCTTCAGCAAGTTTCAGGTCGCGGGCAATCTGACCCCATTCGCTTTCGGAGCAAATACCCTTGTGTCCGTTAGCTTTTGCGTATTCTCCGTCGTGGATATATCCTCCTTTGAGAAGGTCGTTGACTTCGCAGTGAGCAGCAATGATGACGTTGAGCCTGGCCGCTTCTTCCATAGCCTTGCGCATCATTTCATCGCTTTGCACGCCGCTGCCGTCGTCGGAAAATGCAATAGCATATTGCTTGAGGGCTTCCATGTCAACGAGTTGGCGTCCTTTTCTGTCTATGGTGATGGAAGCGTATGGATAAACATTTATTCCGGCATCCTCTTTAATATATTTGAGCTCTTCCTCGATATGCTCAACTGAATCAGGGGTAGGATTGAGGTTTGGCATAGCGCAGACAGCGGTATATCCTCCCATCATGGCAGCTGTGGTTCCGGTATAGATGGTTTCCTTGGCCTCGAAACCAGGTTGACGTAGATGGACATGGACATCGCAGAGACCGTAAGTGACGAGTCGATTATCCATCTGATAGTTCATGCAATTGAGATCGTCAGAAATAATATACTCATTATGTTCTATTCTTACAATCTTACCTTCCAGCACTTCGATATCTGTATATTTAGATTCTCCGTTCTTGTCTATCCAAAGGCAATTGTGAAGGATGTAATGGCGGTCCATCCAGTCGGCTGGCAAATCGTGATGAATCATAACAATATCTTTATTTATAAATTATTACCTACTCAAATTATCTTGAAAAAGAAACCGTTTAGGCAAAAAAAATACGCATCCCGAAAAAGGGGTGCGTATCCTCTACGGCAGCAATGCCATATTATGAATTCTACTATGTTGCATAATCGGTCTCATTTCGACTGCAAAATTACAAATTTTTTCGGATATGCGCAAAAAAACACTAATAAAAAATAGCACGCAGGTGAACTTTTGATGTAAATCCGGAACTGCGTGCTATTCTATATAAGGAAAGTGGATGAATTCATAACAAAAGTGTGTAGTTGTCCCTGACACCATTTGTCAGGGAGAGTATAGGGGTGATTTTGGCTGTTATTCCTGACTTTTCTCTTGGGTAATGTTATTGTTTTTGGGAGAGGATGTGGGTGATTTCGTTGAGGAGGATGTGGTGGGCGGGGGAGGCCATGTTGCCGTGGTTGTAGCCGTCGAGTTTATAGATGCGGACATAGGGATGACCTGCGAGTTTCATCATTCGCCACATATAGAGGTTTTCTTCATAACGACCATATAATTCCTGCTCCGCATCGCCTGTGATGATGATGTAAGGAGGACAGTCTTTCCTCACGTGAAATAGAGGAGCGTGTTCATCTACGTAAGGAGTCAATTCTCCGATTCCTTTGCTTTTGCGGTCGGCAAAATGAGTGATGACTTGTCCGCTGTATGGAATCAGGGCAGCAATGGAATCAGCATCCACTCCATATTTATCGAGCCACTTCTTTTCGAGCCCGATCATGCTTGTCAGGAATCCTCCTGCAGAGTGTCCTGAGACGAAAATTTTTGTGGGGTCACCTCCGAATTTGTCAATATTTTTGAAGGTCCATGCTACAGCCTCGGCCGCATCGTCAATACATTCCTCTACTCCTACATTTGGAATTAAACGATAATTGGGAGCGACAACGATATAGCCTTTTTCCATTAATTCACTTGGAATAAACTTTTCTCCTCCAGTAAGTCCACCTCCATGAAACCATACAATGACCGGCATGGCATTCCCATCTTCCTGTTGGTGAATGTCAAGCTTCAGCCGATCTTGGGAGTAAGTATCTGTTTTGGTGGTAAATGAAATGTCTAATTTCGTATTCTGGGCAAATGAACTCGAAAAAGTAAGGAGACCAATTATGAGAGAAAAAATAAATTTCATAGTTATAGAATTTAATGAGAGCATCCCATAGATATCTATGGGATGCTCGCAAGTGAATACAAGAGATGATTATTTGATAAACTTGTAGGTCTTAGTAGCTGAATGGATTATGTAAGTTCCTTTAGCAAGATTATCAATATATTCAGAATCAGCATTCTTTCTGATGAGTATGCCATCAAGTGTATAGATATCGACATTTTCATCATTACTTACAAGAGACTGAACATGTGATATTCCGCTGATAGTGCATTCAGCATATAGATCTGAACCATCAGTAGTTACTGCAGTTATTGTAGCATAACCAAGTTTTAAAATTGTAACATTGCCTTCTTGATCTACAATTGCAATTGATTCATCAGAGGAACTCCAGTATACAGTTTTGTCAGTAGCATCATCAGGCAACACTGTTGCAACAAGAGTTACTGTTTCACCTATTTCTGCTTCTATCGAAGTTTTGTTAAGATAAATCTCAGTTGCATAGATAAACTTCTGTTCTACCGTAATAATACATGATGCTTCAAGTCCGTTAGCAGTTGTCGCGGTGATTACAGCGGTGCCAGGAGCGA
>CAZWJO010000091.1:0-12162 GCA_964634905.1 uncultured Sangeribacter sp. | reverse complement strand
GACTAATTGGACCAACAATTTCAAATTCTCAATTCTCAATTAAAAAATCTCAATTCTAAATTAAGAAATATGTCAAATTTATATATCAAGCATGCCACGATTGTGACGCCCCTCGGTGTAGCGGCAGCAAAAGGTGAAGAAATGAAACGCCTTAACGTCATTGAAGATGGCGCAATTCTCATCAAAAACGGAGTGATACGTTATGTCGGCAATTCAAATCCTCTCCGCCAACTTTATTCTCTTTTTGGAAAAGGTGCCACTTTCCGGGAGATAGATGCTAAAGGTAAAGTTGTTCTTCCAGGTTTTGTAGATTCACATACCCACATGGTATTCGGAGGATTCCGACCTGACGAATTTAGAATGCGACTTGAGGGAGCTTCCTATATGAGCATTATGGAGAAGGGTGGCGGAATTCAAAATACTGTAAATGCGACTCGCAAGGCTACTATTTCCGAACTTATAGAAAATGCTGAATGGCTTATGGACCGTATGATCAGCATGGGCGTGACGACTGTAGAGGCTAAGAGTGGATATGGACTTGACTACACCACAGAGGCTAAGATGCTCGCTGCCATAGGACGACTGGGTGCAAAAAAGAAAATTGAGGTCGTTCCGACATTTTTGGGAGCCCATGCAGTGCCGGAAGAATATAAAGGACGCACTTCCGAATATGTAGATCTGATCATCACAGAGATGCTTCCTAAATTCAGAAAAGCTGCAAAATTCTGTGATATATTCACCGAGAAGGGCGTCTTTGAGATAGAGGATTCAAGAAGACTGATGAAAGCAGCAAATTCATTAGGTTATAAACTAAAATTCCATGCAGATGAAATTGAGCCTCTTGGTGGAGCTGAACTTGCTGCTGAACTCGGAGCCGTAAGTGCAGATCATCTCCTTCACATCAGTGATGATGGAATCAATGCATTGGCTGAGAAAGGAACCGTTGCAACACTTTTACCTTTGACCGCTTTCGCGCTTAAAGAGAATTATGCCCCTGCAAGGAAAATGATCGATGGAGGTTGTGCGGTAGCACTCGCAACAGATCTGAATCCGGGAAGTTGTTTTTCCGGGTCAATACCCCTGACAATCGCTCTCGCTTGCATTTATATGAACATGTCCATAGAAGAAACAATCACAGCCCTTACACTTAATGGAGCTGCCGCTTGTGGACTCGCTGAACGTAAGGGTTCACTGCAACCCGGCAAGGATGGCGACCTCGTGATCCTCGAATTCGACAACATCAATATGTTGCCATATTATGTCGGCATGAATTGTGTGAAGACTACTATAGCAAAAGGAAAGATACTTTTTGATTCATAAAAATGGAAAAGATGACAGAATATGCGATAGGGAGCAGTCTGCTTACCTACGATCTAATAGAAAAGATACTAAAGGATGGTGCAAAACTGACTCTTTCAGATTCTGCGATAGAAAAGATTCAGCATTGCCGTGACTTCCTTGATACAAAGACCGATGAGAACACGGTGCCAATTTACGGGATTACAACCGGTTTTGGTTCGCTCTACAACCGCCATATTGCACCGGCAGATCTTGTCACTCTACAGGAAAACCTTATCAAGAGTCATTCTTGCTCAGTTGGAACTCCCGTAGACAAAACTGTAGTGAAATTGATGCTTCTATTGAAGGCGCATGCAATTTCGATGGGATTTAGCGGAGTGCAGGTGGAAACTGTGCAAAGAATCCTTGACTTCTACAACAATGATGTGCTTCCGGTGGTATACGACCGAGGTTCGCTTGGAGCTTCCGGCGACCTCGCTCCGCTTGCTAACCTTTTCTTGCCATTGATAGGAGAGGGGTATGTCGTTGTGGATGGAAAAGTCACTAAGGGTAGAGATGCATTAGACCGTTTTGGATGGCGGCCCATCAAGCTCAAATCAAAAGAGGGACTTGCGTTGCTGAATGGAACTCAGTTTATGAGTGCAAATGGCATTAAGGCTCTCATAGATGGATGGCATCTCGTCAATTGCTTCGATATGTTTGGTGCTATGAGTTTAGAAGCATTTGATGGAAGGATTGAACCCTTCTGGGAGTGTATCCAACGTGTGCGACCACACCAGGGACAAATTCAAACTGGAGAAGTCTATCGGAAAATACTTGCCGGGAGCGAGATCATTGCGAAAGAGAAAGAGCATGTGCAGGATCCGTATTCTTTCAGATGCATACCTCAGGTGCACGGAGCTGTAAAGGACGCAATGCGTCATGTCACTGAAGTGCTTCACATAGAGATCAATTCGGTGACAGACAATCCGACCGTATTCCCTGATGAAGACCTTGTTGTCTCGGGAGGTAATTTCCATGGCGAACCTCTTGCCCTTGTGTTCGACTACATGGGAGTGGCACTTCATGAACTGGGTAATATTTCAGAAAGGCGCGTTGCTCAGCTGATACTCGGTCATCGCGGGTTGCCGGAATTCCTTGTGGCAAAACCCGGACTCAACAGCGGATTCATGATACCTCAGTATGCAGCCGCTTCGATGGTGAGCCAGAACAAGATGTACGCTTGGCCGGCAAGCTGCGATTCAATTGTCAGCAGCAATGGTCAGGAAGATCTTGTGTCGATGGGTGCTAATGCGGCTACCAAACTTCATAAGATTATCTCTAATCTGCAATATATAGCAGGAATAGAACTTATGAATGCTGCCCAAGGAATTGATTTCCGTCGCCCTTTAAAATCTTCACCAATGATTGAAAAGTTGATGCAAGATTATCGAGAGGCTGTTCCTTTTGTTGAGGAGGATGTCGTGATGGAAGATTACATCGCAAAGACAATGCACTTCCTTGAAAATTATGATATTGTGATAGAATAATATCTATGGCAAGAAAACAAAAATATCTTCCACTTCTTGAAAATATTGAGATAACTGCTATGGCAGCTGAAGGAAAAGCTCTTGCAAGAGTCAAGATGCGTCCTGAAGATGAGACTGCCATAGTGGTATTCATTCCATACGGTTCTCCCGGGGATATTGCTGATATCAAGATAGACCGTAAAAAACATTCTTTTGCAGAGGGGCATATCGAAAGACTTATAGAGCCTTCTCCGTTTCGTATTGTACCAGCATGTCGACATTTTGGAGTCTGTGGAGGTTGCAAGTGGCAGCACATTCCTTACGAAAAACAACTGGAATGCAAACAACAGACAGTCTATGATGCATTGACAAGGATTGGAAAGATAGAAATACCCGAGATCACACCCATTCTTGGTAGTAAGGAGATCTGGCGTTATCGGAATAAGATGGAATATACATTCTCCGACAAGAAATGGCGTACATGGGAAGATGTGAAAAGCGGAAAGGTGTTTGATGATTCCCCAAATGCTCTCGGGTTCCATATTCCGGGTGCATTTGATAAAGTATATCATATTGAAGAATGTCATCTCCAGTCTTCCTTAGGCGACCGGATTAGAAATGGACTCTATGATTTTGCGGAAAAGAATCGATTATCCTTCTATAACATAAAAGAGAACAAGGGATTGCTTCGCACTCTGATGATACGCATAGCCTCTACCGGTCAATGCATGGTCTGTATTCAGTTTGGAGAGGATGATCCCGATAAGATAAAAGTAGTGATGGACTATCTTAAGGAACATTTTCCAGAGATCACATCATTGCTCTATGTTGTCAACTTGAAGCTCAATGATACGATATCGGATCAGGAGATTGTCTCATGGTCAGGACCGGACTATATAGAGGAAGAGATGGAAGGGTTACGCTTCCGTGTGAATGCCAAGTCTTTTTATCAGACCAATTCATTGCAAGCATACGAACTTTATAAAGTGGCCCGTAAGTTTGCAGGAATGTCTCCACGAGAAGAACTTTCTGAATCGGAGGCTAAGCGATATGGATATGCCGGAGTAAAAGAATCACCCTTGGTATATGACCTCTATACAGGAACTGGAACTATAGCAAATTTTGTCGCTCGTGCAGCTAAAAAGGTAGTAGGCATAGAGTATGTGGAAGCGGCCATTGATGATGCTAAACTAAATGCTCAGGTCAACGGCTTAGACAATACTCTCTTTTACGCAGGAGATATGAAAGATATTCTTACTGACGAGTTTGTTAAGACTCACGGCGTTCCGGACGTGATGATTATCGATCCTCCACGTGCAGGAATGCATGAAGATGTTGTTAAGGTTATATTGAATGCAGCGCCAGAGACAATAGTTTATGTGAGTTGCAATCCTGCAACTCAAGCAAGGGATCTGGCTTTGATGGATAAGGATTATATTGTGACAGACGTGCAACCGGTCGATATGTTTCCACATACACATCATGTAGAGAATGTAGTGAGGATGAAGAAAAGATAGAGCCGGATTCTATAAAACCTCAAAAGCACTCCTCGAAAGGAGCGCTTTTTTTCAGTTAGCCATCATGACATCAAAGTTCATGTCTTTAAGAGAGATACATGTCCGTGCGAATTGGCGGATCAATTCAATTGTAGATTTGCGTGGTGATTTCATAGACTGTTGACTTGATGGTGATGACAAAATAGCAGTAGAACCGTTTGTCATAGGCAAATTGTTTTAATAATTACAACTATATAACGTAATAATAGCATTTGATATTGTCAAAAAGCAAAATAAAAAATTGGGATTGAAGAAATTTATTCTCAATCCCAACAATGTTGTTTTTTCGTTGTTTAAAGAGCGCGGTCGATCATTTCGCTCAGTTGAGCTTCTGTTTTTCTTCCGCTTTCCCTCATTAGTTCTTGACCTTCCTTGAAAAGAATATATGTAGGATATTCTTCGAGCTTGTACTCCACTTTGAGTTTTCCGTATGGATCATCAGCTCTGACCACATTAGCCTTGTCGGCATATTTCGATTTTACGTCCTCAGTGATGTACTTCACTTCCACTACATCTTGTTTGCCATGATGAAGGAAGACCACGAGGGTGGGTTTAGATTCTTTGATTGCTTTATCAAATGTCTTCATAATATCGTTATTTAAGTTTTATAAGTATAACACTAAGGAAGGTCAAAGGTTTAACAAAAAAGCGGAATCTTCGACATCGTCGGAGCGCCCGCTTTGATTTTCTCGATATGTGGATTAGATAGTAAGCGCCACATCTTTTTCTTGAGCAATTCTGCGAAGATTGATGATGGCATATCGCATTCTTCCGAGTGCAGTATTGATGCTTACTCCTGTCTTTTCTGCTATCTCTTTAAAGGATAGGTTCTTATAATAACGCATAGTCAGAACTTCACGCTGAAGGTCAGGGAGTTGGGTGACGAGCATTTTGACATCATCTCGGATTTGATCAGAAATGATACGATCTTCAATAGTTCCTTCACACAATTCTTTTTTATTGAGGATGTCAATATCTTCAATATCCGTACTTTGCATATTTTCGGATTTTTCCTGGCGATAATAGTCAATGATTAGGTTGTGAGCTATTCTCGAAATCCATGCAGGAAACTTGCCGTTTTCAGTATATCGCCCTTGTTTGATAGTCAGGATAGCCTTTACGAAGGTTTCCTGAAATATGTCGTTAGCCACATCCTCGTTCTTGACGACACGGAGGATATAGTTGAAGGTCTTTTCTTGATGACGCTTTAGAAGCGAGTCAAATGCTTCATTGTTTCCTTTTGCGTAAGCTCTGACCAATTGTTCGTCGGTCATGCTTTCATAGTTTGCCATTTTCTTGCTGATTAATACGTTAAGTATATTTCTTTCGATAGGCTAATAGTTTTAAAATTTGGTATACGTTATTTTTCTTGTTTTATTGTGCAAAATTACAAAAAAAAAATCGTGTTTCCAAATCGGGAACACGAATATATAGTTAAAAAAACTTATAATAACTCAATCTTTAAGAATTGCAGAGGCGATGACTTCATCTATTTTATTGACATATACAAAATTAAGACCCTTAACGTAAATTTGCTCAATTTCGTCTATATCCCGGCGATTTTGCTCAGAAATAATTATGGTGGAAATGCCTGCTCGTTTAGCTGCAAGAATTTTTTCCTTAATGCCCCCGACAGGGAGGACTTTCCCACGCAAAGTCATTTCTCCGGTCATGGCTATCCCTTCACGCACTTTCTTGCCTGAGAATGCAGAGACTAAAGAGGTGACCATCGTGATTCCGGCAGAGGGCCCATCTTTAGGTATTGCTCCTTCCGGGACATGAATATGGACATTATACTCTGTAAACAACTTTTCATCAATGCCGAAATCAGAAGCATGAGCCCTGACATATTCAAGGGCAATTGTGGCAGATTCCTTCATGACATCTCCAAGATTTCCAGTAAGTGTCAGTTTTTCGCCCTTCCCTTTGGAAAGAGAAGATTCGATGAAAAGAATTTCGCCTCCTGCAGCTGTCCATGCAAGACCTGTGACAACACCTACAAAATCATTTCCTTCATAGAGTTCGCCGACGTATTCTTCTTTTCCCAAAATCTCTTTTACCTCATTAGCTTCAATCAATTCCGGAAGTGGCTTATCGGAAGCTTTTAGTCTTGCAAGTTTTCTCAGTAGTCTCCTTATGGCCTTGTCGAGGAGTCTGACTCCAGATTCACGAGTATAGTGCTCCACCATGAATTGGAAACCATCATCTGAAATCTTTACATCATCTTTGTCAAAACCCAGGTCAGAAAGAGCTTTAGGCAAAAGATGACGTTTAGCAATTTCAATTTTCTCTTCAACAATGTATCCGGATATTTCGATTAGTTCCATTCGGTCGAGCAAAGGAGCTGAAATAGAATCGAGCGTATTGGCAGTGGCTATGAAGAGAATATCAGAGAGGTTGTAATCCACGTCGATATAATTGTCATGGAAATGTGAATTCTGTTCCGGATCAAGCACTTCAAGAAGAGCAGCTGAAGGGTCACCTTTAATGTCTTTGCTGATTTTATCTATTTCATCCAGGACAATAATAGGATTGTTGCTATCGCTCTTTTCAAGCGCGGCAATGATTCTTCCCGGCATTGCTCCTATATATGTACGGCGATGTCCCCGGATCTCAGCTTCATCGTGAAGTCCTCCAAGGGAAATGCGAGCATAATCTCTGCCAAGAGCTTCTGCCACTGATTTGCCAAGGGAAGTTTTGCCAACTCCCGGAGGTCCATATAGGCAAATGATAGGAGATTTCATATCGCCACGAAGTTTCATTACTGCCACTTGCTCCAAAATCCTGTCTTTTATCTTGTTGAGTCCATAGTGGTCGCGATTAAGAATCTCTTCTACTCGATTGAGATCAATAGGAGATTCTTTCTTATTGTCCCAGGGGAGAGAAAGAAGAGTGTTTAGATAAGTATATTGAATGCCGTATTCAGGAGTTGAAGTCATGAAACGACTAAGTTTTTTCAATTCTTTATTGAAATGCGTTTCTATCTCTTTGCTCCAGTTCATCTTTTCTGCCCTTCCCAAGAGTTCAGTTTCATCGCTCTCTTCGGGGATATCCCCGAGTTCCTCTTTAATAGCACGCAGCTGTTGCTGAAGAAATTGATCGCGCTGCTGCTTCGTAAGGTCTTCGCGAGTGCGTTCCTGAATATCAACTTTTAGTTGAAGCATCTGAAAAGCGGTATCCAGAAGGTGGAGGAGAGAGTTGCATCTGGTTTTGATATCTGATTCTTCCAGAAGCTTTTGTTTATCCTCAAGGGTAAGAGGAGCATTACAGATAATGAAGTTGACAAGCTTCAGAGGACTTGAGAACTGAGTGAGAGCAAAGCGCACTTCTTTAGTTTCTTCTTCACCAAAAAGATTGAGGATTTCAGAGAAAGAATCGTTGACGGAAGAGAAAAGTGCAGCCAGCTCCATATCCTCTTTCTCAGGAAGGATCTCAGGGACAAACTCTACACTTGCATAAAAGACGTTTTCTTTTGAGGTAATCCTGTTTGCCTTTACTCTATTTGCAGCTACCATAAAAGCAGTGAAGCTTCCATCTGGCATTTCCATTATTTTGGCGACTACGCAGACCACTCCAACCCGATAAAGATCTTTAGAAGAAAGTTGTTCAGCATCATTCTTGACAGTGAGAGTAAGGACAGCTTCATGATTTTTTTGAGCCATGTCCAGCACATCAAGCACTGCAGAATCTGTTACGGAAAGAGGAACTGTAATAAAAGGAAACAGAACAATATTTCTCACCGGAACCACCGGCATACGGCGCTCGTTGATAACAATATTACTGAAATCAAAGTCTGGTGCCACTTCCGCCATAATCCCATTGACAGGATTAACGGTGCTCATAGATTCGTAGGAATTATAAGTTTTATATTCAGTCTGCTTATAGCTCATGATTCTTTATTCTTCATGTTTTTTTGAGTGGAATTGCCATTAGAAGTAGTTTGTTTTCCTTTTGGCCTTTTATTTCGTTGATATCGTCTTTTAGTGTCTTTTGACCGTTTATCGTTTTTTGGGGTTATATAGGCTGGTCCTTCTCCAAGATCTGAAGGAATAGATACTTTCTCAACCTCGTGCCCCAAAAACTTTTCAATACGCTTAAACTTTCCGATTTCTTTCTCTGAAATGAAGGTTATAGCTGTTCCATCTCTTTCGGCACGAGCTGTCCTTCCAATTCTATGTACATAATCTTCAGCTTCCCTTGGGACATCATAATTCACTACAAGCTCTATATCCTCAATGTCAATGCCTCGTGACATTATATCAGTTGCAACGAGCACATTAATCTTTCCGCTTTTGAAATCGAGAATCACATCCTCACGCTTTTCTTGCTCAAGGTCGGAGTGCATTTCTCCAATTTTGAAGTTTTCATTTCTTAAAGCCTTTGCAAGCTCCTTCACCTTGAGCTTAGAGGAAGAGAATACAATAACTCTTTCGGGTGGTGTATGCTTAAATATCGAAATAAGAATCGGCAGTTTTTGAATTTCATAGCAAACGTAAGCTACCTGTCTTATTTTTTCAGCTGGTTTAGATACTGAAAGTTTAATATGATAGGGATTGTTAAGAATACTCTTAGCAAGTTGTTGGATCTTTGGAGGCATAGTTGCGCTGAAGAGAAGTGTCTGTCTTTCTTTTGGGAGCCGTGAGACAATTTGCATAATATCGTCGTAGAATCCCATATCAAGCATACGGTCAGCTTCGTCAAGAATGAAGAAAGAAACTTTTGAAAGGTCTACATATCCCATGGAGAGATGAGCGAGTAGACGGCCGGGCGTGGCGATAACAACATCCGCACCCGCCTTTAGACTCCGACGTTGTTGGTCGTAAGTATGGCCGTCAGTGCCTCCATAGACTGGCATACTGCTTATAGGGAGGAAATATGAGAAACCCTGCATCTGCTGGTCGATTTGCTGAGCAAGTTCTCTTGTAGGCGCCATTATGACACAGTTGACGGCGTCTTGCGGATATTTATATGTAGATAGAATATCAATGACAGGAAGAAGATAAGCCGCGGTCTTGCCCGTTCCTGTCTGTGCACATGCTAAGAGATCCCGACCCTCAATGATAGCCGGAATAGCCTTCTCTTGTATGGGGGTGCACTCGTCAAACTGCATATCCCAGAGTGCATCAAGGAGGTCATCATTCTCAAGAAGTTGGTCAAATCTCATATATTTACCAATTAAGTTGCAAAATTAACAAAAAAATCCCATTCTCCCAATATGTCTGAACATTTTTGTTTCATATTTGTTGCATGCCTGTTTCACGTTGTTTCACAAATGATATATTAATTTAATCGCTTATAAAATATTATGTATCAAATAATTATTAAAAAGTTCAATAAAAATGGATATTTCTGAAAAAAAAGTTGAAACAATCGGAAAACATCTTACGTTATACAGGTGAACAAAGAACAAAAATCTATTTATAAACAGAATTAACAACAATCAATATGGCATCTAACAATACATTCCGTAAGAACCTGATCAATCTTCAGTCGAACCTTATGAACTTCGCATATCAGCTGACAGCTGATCGCGAAGCAGCCGCTGACCTTCTTCAGGACACAACCCTTAAGGCTCTCGATAATGAAGAAAAATTCACGTCTGATGCCAATTTTAAGGGTTGGGTGATGACGATTATGCGTAATATCTTCATCAACAACTACCGTAAGACTGTTCGTCAGGCTACTATAGTAGACACTACTGAAGATCTTTATCATCTAAATACATCACAGGAATCAGCACTTGAAACTCCGGAAGGAAGTATCACAGTTAAGGAAATCAATGAGATTCTTGCTACATTTGATGAAGAGTTCAGAGTGCCGTTTAATATGCACGTTGCAGGATATAAGTATAGTGAAATCGCAGAGGAACTTAATCTTCCAGTTGGAACAGTGAAAAGCAGAATCTTCTTTGCTCGCAAGCGTCTACGTGCAGCCCTCTCATGAAAATTATGAAAAAAATATAGGTTAATATGAAAAAATGCGGCTATCGTCGCATTTTTTTTGTCATATCACCTTATTTTATTAATTTTGCAACGTATTAACGCAGGCATCGGCGACGTGCCCCTTTGAAGGGCACTTGGTCGATCAGAAAATTTACCAATATGGCAGAAATTAAAGAAGAAATCAAAGAGAATGCATCAGGACTTAACTTTGTGGAGCAGTACATTAAGGAAGATCTTGAGGCTGGGAAGAACGGTGGCAGACTAAACACTCGCTTTCCTCCAGAGCCTAATGGTTATCTCCATATAGGCCATGCAAAAGCAATCATCATGGATTTCGGCGCCGCTGAAAAGTTTGGTGGCACCTGCAACCTCCGATTCGACGACACCAATCCTCAAAAAGAGGATACTGAATATGTAGAGGCCATCAAGCGCGACATCCATTGGCTTGGCTTCGATTGGGGCGACCGCCTTTACTATGCTTCCGACTACTTCCCTCAGCTATGGGATTTGGCGGTTAGAATGATAAAGGAAGGAAAAGCATACGTCGATGAGCAGTCAAGCGAAGAAATAGCACGTCAGAAAGGTACGCCTACTCAACCTGGCCAGAATTCACCTTACCGCGATCGTCCGATTGAAGAAAACCTCCGATTGTTTGAGGCTATGAATAGGGGAGAGATAGAGGAAGGCGCAATGGTGCTTCGGGCAAAGATTGACATGGCAAGCGACAATATGCACTTCCGTGACCCAATTATGTATCGCATCATAAAGACTCCTCATTGGCGCACTGGTGACACTTGGAAAGTCTACCCAATGTATGATTTCGCTCATGGTCAGAGCGATTATTTCGAGGGAGTGACTCATTCTATCTGTACACTCGAATTCGTACCCCACCGTCCGCTTTATGAGTATTTTGTAAAGGAACTTGCTGATGAGTCTTATTGTCCTCGGCAGATTGAGTTTAACCGACTCAATCTTACCTATACAGTGATGAGCAAGCGTAAATTGCTTCAGCTCGTTAAGGAAGGGCTCGTAAGAGGCTGGGATGATCCACGTATGCCGACCCTTTGTGGTCTTCGTAGGCGAGGTTATACTCCCTCTGCCATTAAGAACTTTGTAAACCGAATCGGTTACACAAAATTCGAAGCTCTCAATCATATTGAACTTCTTGAGCATTCAGTGCGCGAGGATCTTAATGCGACAGCTACACGTGTGTGTGCAGTTCAGAATCCTGTCAAACTCATTCTTGACAATTATCCGGAGGACAAGACAGAAATAATGCTCCTTGATTCAAATCCAGAGGATCCAACAGCAGGAAAGCATGAAATGCCATTCAGCCGTGAACTCTGGATCGAGCGTGAAGACTTTATGGAGAATCCACCTAAGAAATTCTTCCGTATGAGTCCCGGTAATGAGGTGCGTCTGAAGGGAGCTTATATTGTGAAATGTACAGGAGTTGATAAAGACGAAGAAGGAAATATCACTGCTATTCATGCTGATGTAGACTTTGATACTCGTAATGGTCTTCCAGGGGCAGAAAGAAAAGTGAAAGGAACTCTTCACTGGGTAAATGTTCCAACTGCAGTTAAAGTAGAAGTACGTGACTATGACCGTCTTTTCTCTGTTGAAAACCCATCTGCTGAGGAAGGTGATTTCCGAGACCTTCTTAACCCTGATTCCCTTAAGATAAGGGAGAATGTGATGGTAGAGCCCTGGCTTGCAGAGAATGCAAAGCCTGGAGATCACTTCCAGTTCCAACGTCTTGGATACTATACCGTAGATCCTGACAGCACTGAAGATCATTTAGTATTCAACAAGACTATCGGACTTCGCGACACTTGGGCTAAAGAACAAAAGAAA
>CAZWJO010000090.1:0-12604 GCA_964634905.1 uncultured Sangeribacter sp. | reverse complement strand
TCATTATATGCGGCTATAGTGGCTATGACTCCGAAAGGATTCACGTCGCATACCTCGTTTATGTTTATGGCTTTGTCTATGCGGGCGCGTGTGTCCTCATCGGGAGCCACGATATTGGCAATTTGCAGACCTGCAATGTTGAATGCCTTACTTGGAGAGACACAGATGACTGCCTTGCATCCGGTCTCTCTGGCTACGTTGGCAAAAGGAGTGTATTGATATCCATCGAAGACGAACTCACAGTGTATCTCATCGGAAATTACAGTGACATCATAGCGGCGGCAGATTTCAGCAATGTGCGTAAGCTCATCGCTGCTCCAGACGCGTCCGGCTGGGTTGTGAGGGTTGCACAAGAGCATCAATGAAGCTTTCGGGTCGGAAGCATCCTTTTCCAATCGGTCGAAGTCAATGTCGTAAGTGTCTCCGGCTTTACGAAGTGGACTTTCTGAAATCACGCATCCGTTGTTGCGGATTGAGGAAAAGAAGCAGTTGTAGACCGGTGTCTGGACAATGACCTTGTCGCCAGGGGTTGCAAGTGCCTTGATGATTGCTGAGATGGCCGGCACTACTCCGGAGGTGTAGATCATCATGGCGCGGTCGATAGACCAACCATGTTTCCTGCTGAACCATGAGATGACTGCATCGTAATATTCATCCGGCACTCGGGTATAGCCGAATATGCCATTGTCTACTCGCTTGCGGAGTGCCTCAATTATTGCCGGGGCTGTCTTGAAGTCCATGTCGGCAACCCACATGGGAAGGACACCTTCCGGTGCACTGTCCCATTTGTAGGAGAGAGTGCCACGACGGGGAGTCACGCTGTCAAAATCGTATTTCATATTTAAGGGCATTTAAGGACTTTAAAGGCTTTAAGGTCTTTAAGGACTTTAAGGATTTTAGGGGGATTAGCTATTTCTTGCCTCTATTATGCAGTTGGCTGGGGCTTTGATATTTTTGTCGATTGTCACGCTACCTATCTCATCTGCAACGATATGACCGGAAGTTGGGTTCTTAATATTGGTGATTTTGCCCTTAATTAAGGCGTTGACATTCGAATATTCGAAAGCGCGGTCGCAGTCTGGGCCGAATGTGCAATTCTCAAGTACCAAATCATCCGCATAGCAGAGAGGTTGCTCGCCTGTGATGTGGCAATTCACGAGGCGAAGGTTCTTGGAGTGCCAACCCAGATATTCGCCGTTAAGCTCGGAGTCGTAGATTGTGACATTCTCCACTTCCCAGAAAGCATCCTTTGTTGTGATCTTAGCATTGCGGATCACTACATTCTTCACATATTGGAATACATATTTACTGTCAGACTCTAGACCATCCACTTCAATGTTCTCGCTAAACATGAATGGGTATGTCCCGTCATGGAGCTTTAGATTTTTTATTTTGATATCTTTGCAACGCCAGAACACTTCATCTGCATCATTCATCACAACATTCTCAATGTCGAGATCATACATCTCGCGAAACATCTTTGGAGCGTCTATGATGGTGTCTTTCATCTTCAGGTGGTCGCTATACCAAAGAGCCGAGCGGCCTCCCACTGCAAAGTAGCAGTGGTCAATAAGGAAACGATGTACGTGCCAGAAAGGATAGTTGCCTTCAAACACACAATTGAAAGCTTCAATATCGCTACATTCTTTGATTGCGGATTCTCCGGCGCGGATGACTACATTTTCCAGTCTTACGTTATGTGTCTCGAATAGGGGGCGTTCCCCTCCGAATTCCTTATCTTTGATAATTTCCATAGTTATTTTATTTTTTAAGGGCTTTAGGGGCTTTAAGGACTTTTGGGTCTTTAAGGACTTTAAGGGTGTAGATAAAGGTGACTTCTATTAGGAAGTCACCTTTATAATAACAAAAATATTGAAATTTAAGTTCTGAATCGGGGATAATGGTATGATTTTCTTTAATTTTGGTACTGACTTATTAGCGGACGCACGGGCCGTGTGTCCCTCTATTTGCGGAGTGTTTTCTTGCCGTTTTGGATGAGGATGCCTTTTGCGTCTTGGTCCACTTCGAGGCCTTGGGTGTTGAAGAAGCGGGTGTCGGTTGTAGGTGAGCTGATGATTTCTTCAACTCCAGTGCCGAATTCTTGTTTCCCTTCAAGGAGAACTCCACCTTCATTGCCTCCTTCCACTATGTGGGCTACAAGACCATTGAGGTAGTTCTCAAGGTTGGTATAGCCGTTTTCGGCTGTGGCCGGGCCATCTTCAGCATCATTCGGATTCAGACCATTGGCAGTTTCCCATTCGTCTGGCATGCCGTCGCCGTCAGTATCCGTGGGAGCTTCAAGAGAGTTGAGTTTCGGGAACCCTACAGAGCCATCGGCGTATGTAATATCGTCCTGACTGTTGATAAGGCCCTTGCCAATACCTTTGACGATGCAGCTTGCCACCCCGTCGCGGGTGTCAGCCACCATCATTTCATCGTATTCATCGCGGCTTAATGAAGCACCGGCATATTGAAGCACACGCTCGTATGCCATGTCGGCGGTGTGGGTTGTGACAGCAGCAAACTCCATTGGGGTGAAAGCACGGAGGTCTTCCTCTGTGGCATTATGGTAGTCAACTTTCTGTCCCTTGTCGATCTGGTTGAAGAGTCCAAGGGTCCAGTTGTCGGCAGAAACGTCGGCAAATTTTGAATTGACATTTCCTTCGATGTAGTAGCTACCCCATTTGTGGAGTGTCTTGCCCCAGTCGTTTGTGGAAACCTTCACTTCCTGTCCGTCGACAGTGATACAAAGTTTCTCGATATCAATCTCATATTTGTTATCATCGCCTTCGAAGGTCAGATATCCTTTATCTTCCTTATCTACCGTTAGCTTACAGGTGGTAAGGTCTGTGCCCTTCACCTTGTTGTAGTTTTTTGCTGTAGCCTTAAGGTTGTCGGCTTTTATGCAATAATCGAAAGTGCGAATGCCTGGTTTAGCCATGCGTTTCTGCTTTCCTTGGTTTAGGGCATCAGTGGCAGGCCCCGGTTTGTAGTAGTTGTTGACAAGGTTGACGGTCATTGCCTCGCCTCCGTAGCACCCTTCGCCGGCGTAGTTGTAGATGACATTGTTTCGTAAATCCATACGCTCATCGAGCTGAGTACTTGGGCGCGGCCCAAGGCGCGGGGTGCGAGAGCCGTGGTGTGCGAGAAGGTTGTGATGATAAGATGCACCGGCACCTCCCCAGTTGCCGCCGTATCCGTGCGAACCTTTGCTATGTCCTGAGTTCACAAGGCTTTGAGTCGCCATACACCATTGTACTGTAATGTTTTTTGATCCATATACGGAGAGGCATTCATCGATGCTCCAACTGACGGAGCAGTGGTCGATCATAATCTTCTGACCGTCCATCCCACCGAGTCCGTCACCCTCGTGAGCTTTGTTGTTGGTTTTCAGCGCTTCATTTCCGAGTCGGAAACGCATGAAACGTATGATTACGTTTGGCGCACTGATGACGAAAGGATAGTCTGCGATGCAGATGCCATCCCCCGGAGCAGTCTGTCCTGCGATAGTAAGATTCCCATTCTTTAGCTTTAATTCCGATTTTAAGTGAATTGTGCCGCTTACATCGAATACGATGGTTCGAGCGCCACTCTGGCTGCAAGCCCATCGGAAAGAACCTTCACCAGAGTCTTCAAGGTTTGTCACATGATAGACTTTTCCGCCACGTCCACCCGTAGTGATGGCTCCAAATCCTTCTGCTCCGGGAAATGATGGGAGTGAGGCTTCTCCTTGCGCTGAAGCAGGAAGGAAAATGGCAGCAGCCATGGCGGCTGCCATAATTAAATTCTTCAGATTCATTTCTTAAGGACTTTATCAGTTTCAGATGTTCCATTTGAGAATACAAGGCGGCGGATGCTGATGCCTTGAGCAGGTTCTGCAAGACGCATACCGTTAAGATCGTAGTATTCAATAGCAATTACTTCTCCTTTTGCAGACTCAATGCTTTCAACGCCCGTGCTGATGCATTCCGGATAGTATTCCTCCACTGCAGAGAGGGCATCGGCATTTCCGGCCTTCATGATGTCTTCTACAAGAGAATTAAGATATACTTCTACATTAGTATAGAGCCCTTTTGTGTCAACGGTGTATGCATTAGCATCCTCTGCATCATTCGGATTAAGACCATTGGCAAGTTCCCATTCATCGGGCATACCGTCAAGGTCAGTGTCGAAATTTTCAGGGCGGCTTACGCTTGTCAGCACAGGGAAACTTGCGGTGTTAGGATTCTCAACTCCTTCAGGGTCATTGATAAAGTCGAGGATTCCGGCAGTATTCGATGTGGGATATTGCTTGCCGTTTTTGTCTATGAAAGGTTCTTTGCCGTAGTATGTCACAGTTCCGGTGCGGGCTTCTTCCATATAGCGGGCATCCACAGCATCGCGGTAAAGTGAGGCTCCACAGTAGTTAAGTACCTTGTCATAGACCATTTCAGCTGATTGGGTAGTGATTATGCCGGCATCAGTTGGTTCATCAAGCTTTACGCATAGATAGTCCTTACCGTCAATATCCACGTAATTAACGTTTTCTCCGAATTTATGGTTGGGGTCGGGCATGTATCTTACGCCATCAACTGTTTTTAGGCCACTGTCATATTTTACTCCTGCCCAGTCGTAATTTTCCGGGGTAGAAGCAGCGGTCACGTAGTTGCCGTCGATATAATAGCGTGAGCAGAGACCGCGAAGGGGCTCATTTGTAGAGTTATCTTTAGTGCCGACAGATATCTGAGTGACATTAGTCTTGTTTTTTGTGCCGGGACCAGCCTGATAGTAGTTGTTTACAATGTTGATGTAGCCGCCGCCGGGACCGCCGTAGCTGCCGTTGCCGTTGCCCCAGTTGTATAGCACATTGTTGCGGAAATCAACGCGCTCAGCATCTACTGTATTCTCAAAGCGTGTTTTGTCCCAGCTTGTCCATTCGTAGCGTGCCCCGTTAAATCGTGGCGCACGATTCTGTATGTGGGTCAAATAATTGTGGTGGAATGAAGCTTCCTTTCCGCCCCAAATACCGCCGTAGCTGTGTGCACCCTTAGAGTGTCCGGGATTTGCAAGACCCTCACCGATCGTACACCACTGCATTGTGAATTTCTCATTGTCGTAGAAAGAAGCCACCTCGTCGATGCTCCAAGAGAAAGAGCAATGGTCGATGATAATGTTTTTCTTGCGGCGACCCCATGTGGCGTCAGCTCCGTCATTGACATCTTTCACTTGCGAGCGCCGGCTTCGGATGAAGCGTACGATCACGTTGTCGGCCTTTCCGAAATATAAAGTATAATATCTAAGAGTTATGCCACCTTCCGGAGCTGTCTGTCCGGCGATAGTGGTATTGGAAGTGACGTCGAGTTGGCTCTTAAGGTCGATATAGCCACTGACATCGAAGACGATGGTCTTCGGACCGCTCTGGGCGAGGGCCCAGCGGAGAGAACCTTCGCCGCTGTCGTTGAGATTGGTCACGTGAACTATTTTTCCGCCACGGCCACCGGTGACGAAACGTCCGTGTCCTTCAGCTCCGGGGAACGCCGGGACTGCTTCATCTGCGAATAGAGGTGTGCAAAGCGCAAGTGCTCCGGCCAAGAGTAAAGATTTTTTCATGATGTATAGCGTTTGATTATATTAATAAGGTGTTTTTGTGCAAAGTTAATGAGATTATTCCTAATATGCAATATATAAGAATGGAATAAATGTTAAAATTGAGAATTTTTAAAAAAAATGGGATAAAAGTTTGGAAATTTTGTAAATATTCCTTAATTTTGCGTGCTAAACCTATAGTTTAACCTTTAAAATAACAGAAAATTTAGAGAAAAATTGACTTTGATTCAATGTCAGTTCGGATTATAACCGCCTGATAATTAAGCAATATCAATCAATCATCATAAATGTATTATGACCAAAATTAAACTAACATCGAAACGAGAAAAGGGCAGGAGCTTCTTGAAGAAGACATTCCTAACCTTGATCGCCATGCTATTGGCGATCCCTGCGTTCGCACAGACAGTAAATCTGTCGGGCCAGGTTACCGATGAGTCTGGTGAGCCTTTGATAGGTGCTACTGTGATGATACAGGACACTAGTACTGGCACAGCAACAGACTTCGACGGCAATTATTCAATTCCAAACGCTCCGGCTATGGGGTCAATTGTAGTGTCGTATATCGGTTACACCACACAAACAATTCCAATTAACGGACAGTTTACCATCAACGTCGTGATGAGAGACGACACCCAGAGCCTTGACGAACTCGTGGTAGTCGGTTACGGAACGATGAAGAAGAACGACGTGACAGGTTCTGTAGCGACTGTAGGTACAGAAAAGCTGAATGCAAAGGGTGCCGGTTCGGTCCTTGAGAACCTTCAGGGTACAGTTGCTGGTGTGAATATCACGAAATCAAGTGGTCGTACAAACGGTGGTATCGATGTGGAAATCCGCGGTAAATCCTCGATCAATTCGAGCACTAAGCCAATGTATGTTGTAGATGGCGTAATCACCAGTGATATTGACTTTCTTAACCCTCGGGATATTGAGCGTATAGATGTGCTGAAAGATGCTTCTTCAACTGCTATTTATGGTTCTCGTGCCACTGCAGGTGTTGTAATTGTGACAACTAAGGGAGCACTTGGAGTAAAGCTTGAACAAACTCCTTCTATTAGTTACGATGGGTATTTTGGCGTAGCTAAAGCTGCTCATCTCCCTAATTTTATGAATGGAGAAGAGTTTGTTGCATACAGAATGTGGAAGTGTGGTCAGACTATTAATGAACTTACAGCCACTCCTCCATATCTTACTCCTCAACCTATATATGGATACATGAAGGGTGGTACTGGTGGTATGGACTGGTGTCTGCTTCAGCAGAATTCTGCAGATCCGACATCTCCATATATCCTTAAAGAAAGACTGGCAAATGGTGATACGTATGATTGGCCAAGTTTAGTGCTTCAAGATGGCGTTCAGCAGAACCATTACATTTCAGTAAATGGCGGCTCTAAGCAGACTACATATAACTTTGGTATCGGTATAAACAACGAAAAGGGTTTGTACAAAGGTGATGAATCGACGACCTTTAGTTTTAAGGGTTCAATGGATGTTCGTATCAATAAAGTCATAAGTGCTGGCTTTAACTTGAATGCGGCTATGATGAATACAGGTTATGCTGATGATAATGGTGTGAATCGTGCATGGTATATGAATCCATTTATGATTCCTTATAATGCGGAAGGAGATATTAACCTCAAGCCTGGTGATAAGGCAACCTTAGGGACAAACGATTATCAGTTTTCTGATGCAATCAGTCCTCTTGCCTATATGAAGAATTCATATCATAACCGTAAGACATATAAAATTTTGGGTAATGTATACCTTAAATTAGATTTGATAAAGGGACTTACATTTAAGTCGACTTTTGCTCCTTCATTTACTTACTATCGTGATGGAGTGTATAGTGGATACGAAAACCCCAATGCACCGGGTATGACTTGGGCTAATGGTGAATTAAGCACTGCTTCTACGACTGCTACCAATCATAGCAATCTAAATTGGATTTGGGATAATATGTTGACTTATAATCGTACAATCGCTGAAGATCATAACGTTAATGTGATGGGGCTTGTTTCTGCAGAGAAAGGTATTAGCGAAAATTATAAGTGGGTCGTAACCGATGTCCTTCAAAATACTGACTGGTGGAATTTGGGTTCTGGTACTACCAATAATGATTCTTCTTCTTCTAGTTATTCCCAGAGTACTATGATGTCATACGCATTGCGTGCTAATTATGGTTTCAAAAATAGATATTTAGTGACAGCTACTATGCGTTGGGATGGTAGTTCTAAACTTGCTACTGGATATGAATGGAAATCTTTCCCCTCTGTTGCTCTCGGTTGGGTGCTGTCTGAGGAGTCTTTCATGGAAAAGACAAATCATTATATGAATAACCTTAAGCTTCGTCTTAGCTATGGAATTACTGGCAACAACTCTGGTGTGGGTAATTATCAGACGATGGTAGGCATTGGTGGACCGGTTTACTATCCATTTTATGGAGATCCATACTCTTCTGGCTTCTATGCAAGTGGTATCGTAGACAAAAAGCTAACTTGGGAAACATCTCGAGAATTCAATGTGGGTATAGATTTTGGTTTTCTTCGAAACCGTATCAATGGTAGCATTGAGTGGTATTTGAAGAATTCCAGTGAACTCCTTTTCGATGTGAGACTTCCTCTCGAAGCAGGAGGTGGCAAAATGTCGACTAATATTGGTAAGGTTCGTAATACAGGTATTGAGGTTACACTTAACACAGTCAATATAGAAACAAGAGATTGGAATTGGCAGACCACATTTACTTTTGCTCACAATAACAATAAGGTGAAGCAGATAAATGGAGTATCAGACCGTTATGTCGATGGAGCTACTAATTCTTTATTCATTGGTCATCCTGTCAACAATGTCTTTGCGTATGAATGGGATGGCATAGTCTCCAACAAGGATATGATTGTGCCAAATCATCAAGTAGCGATCGACCATGGCTTTACTCCTGGATCAACTGTGCGTTCGTGTGATTATTATTATGAATGCTATGGCCTTACTGAAGGTCGTCCTATAGTAAAGGATGTCAATGGAGATGGCAACTATAATGAAGCAGATAAGGTTATTTTTAGTGCCGAACCGAAATGGATCGGAAGCTTTACATCTAATCTCTCTTACAAGCTTCCTAAACAGTATGGTACCATAGATTTTTCATTCTCGATTTATAGTCGTCAGGGCGGAAAGACTTATTCTCCGTTTATGAACGGAGATCTATTCAAGACTTCTGATCGTGGCTGGGAAAAGATTATGGTCGATTACTATATTCCGCAAGGAGCGCTTGTAAGTTGCGATGGCATGAATGTAGATGGCACATATATTAATCCTGTTTATCAGACAGAGACTCATTATGGTAGTTGGCCATTCCCCAATGCAACTGATAATTCAGGTGCGGGTAGTACAGGTAGCCCTGTTGGAAATTGGGAACAAGCTCGTCAAGTTGTTAATGCATCATACGTAAAGGTTAAGAATATTTCTCTTGGCTATACATTCGACAAGAGCTTGTTGAAACATATATCTTGTCAGGAAGCTCGAATTTATGTGAATATCACCAACCCATTTGTATTCACAAATTATCTTGGCTTTGATCCTGAATGGGCTAATGCAGCTGGCAAGAACGATGGTCCCAGCACAATAACTTATCAGGTAGGTGCAAGTATTAAGTTCTAAATCTTTTCATAATTGCAATAATGAAATTTAATAAATACATAGCTCTCGCTTGTCTGTCTGTATTTTCTTTAGTAGGATGCAGCGACTTTCTGGAGAAAGATAATAAGTCAAGTGCCAACACTGACGGCAACAAATATCTGTCAGAGCATCCGGAGACCTTGCGTGCGACAGCCTTTGAGGCACTTCGAGCAAATATTGTCAATATTGACATGCAAGATCTTGCTTCCGATCTTTTCACATGTCCTCGAAAAGGAGATGATGGAGTATTCTCTCAGTTTGCGATTTCTGTAGATAATGGAGATGTTGAAAAATTCTATCAGAATAACAGTAAAGCCATTAATTATGCCAACGGTATGATTAAGTTCGGTGGTGAAGGTTCTCGAATGAGTGAGGAAGGTCGCTTTATTCGTTCATATTGTTATTATTATCAAACGCAGCAGTTTGGTGCTGTACCGTATGTTACAAAATACGTAGAGGATGCTAGCCGGGATTATCCCCGAACACCTCTGGATGAATTGTATGCGGCATTAGTAGAAGATCTTACAGATCTTTATAATAATTCCTCTCTTCCTGCAACTGACCACAATGGAGATATCAGTAAGCAAGCAGTGGCAGCCCTTTGCGCAAGAATATGTCTCGCAGCGGGATGGGATTTACAGACTACCCTTAACGATGCAGAAAAGGGTACCTATACAGTAACATCTACAGAATATTTTACAAAAGCAGCTGAATGGGCTGAGAAAGCTATTAATGGCACTCGGCTTACAATGTCGTTTGAAGAAAAGTGGTCTCCATTTAATGAGGGGAATGAAGAGGTAATTTGGGCTAATCAATATCGTCGCGATGGTTTCCCCGGAGATGTAAACTCGGGAGGTCATAGTCTTCAGAATAATTATTGCGCATATTACGGAGATGTCACCAAGACTGGTCAAAAGGGTGATAAGAACGGTGGTGCGAATATGTACAACGACAAGGCTATCATGCTATTCGGAAAAGGTGACACTCGTTTTGATGGAACCTTCATGACGACTGCGTATAATTCTTTCCTGGAGAATGGTACTGCCACATGGGGTACTCAAGGATATTATGCTTATTATAATTGTACTGCTGAGGAATTAGCTAAATTACCCATCGCTGCAAAGTTCTTCCCTTGGTACACTACTGTAGCTGAGGTGGAGGCTTATCTGGCAGAGCATAAGAGTCAGACGAAGCAGTACCCAGAGAATGAAACAGGCTGGAATCAACCCTATGCCATCATTATGGATGCTATAGATGTTACCAAGTTCTCATTTAAGCCAGATGGCAGTTATACTAAAGGAACACAAAGTTTTGCAAGTTATACATCTGATGTATATAATGGCATGTGTGTGAAGAAGTTTGATGATCCTCAGTCAATTATGTCGACCAGTGGCAATGACTACCGCAATATCGTAGCATTTCATGTCAGCGAAATGTATCTTGTCGCTGCAGAGGCATACTTGATGGCTGGAAAAGAATCAGAGTCGCTTACCAAGATTAATGACGTGCGTCGTAGAGCTGGTGCTGAAGAGCTTTCTTCTTTTGATGCATACTCTGCAATGGTAGAGTATTCTATTCCCTACACATTTGGCAATATCACAAAACTTGATTGTATTCTTGACGAGTGTGCTCGTGAAATGTATGCAGAACGTACTCGTTGGTATGATCTTCGTCGTACTCGGCAGTTGGTTAGATACAACATTGCTTTCTCAAGAAGTATTCGTAGTGTGCAGCAGATGAGCAATGCTCAGGGACAGATAAAATGGTATAGACCAATTCCGGAAACTGAGATCAACAATAATACTGCGTTGTCGTTTGACACAGATCAGAATCCTGGTTATTAATTCTGTAAAAGTTATTTAAAATGAAAAATTTAATTAAAGGAATGTTTATTGCCTCAGTTCTGGCTTTATTCCTTTCTGCATGTGACAAAGACGCAGATCTTCCATATAGCGGTCCTGTTACCCATCCACAAGAAGAGGTAAAGGGTATGTATAGCGGAGATTGGTCTCGTCAAGAAGTCGGTAAGGAGGAAGTGTTGTTGGGAAAAGGCACCGTTACATTCACCCCAGCTGAAGACAATTATGTTACCAATATAGAGGTGAAGTGTACCGACTTCAGTCTTGATATGAGTTCGATAGCTAACATTGCTCCGGGAGCACAGGGATATATTTTCTACAATACGTCCTCATCTAATGGCTTTGAGACCATTTTCAGTGGTGATATAAAGAAGACGGATATGAGTGTGGATCTTTCTTTTAAGAAAACTGTTAAGGAAGGTCGTAAGAGTTATACTTATCTTTACACATTCAATGGCGTAAGGCAGTAAAAAACTAGGAGAGTTCGATTTTGGTCGGACTCTCCATAAAAGAACATAATTATTAACCAATCAAAATTGTTTTCTTATGAAGAAAATTTTACTTGGCGCTGCTGTAGTAGCTTTAGCAGCATCTGCTACCGCTCAGGTAGAAATCGGTTTGATGGATGCCGAAAATCTAATTAACAATGTAGCTGTTGCCGGAACTAATGATGAAGGTAAGGAGATTCACACTCTTCCTTCCAATACGGTTCTTGCATCTACTGCAAGCGTAGAGATGCTTTATCCGAATGGCGATAATATCTCTAAGCAAAATTCTGCGTTTAATGGGATTAAGACTCTCATAGTTAATGGTGAAGAGATTGCTCTTGGTGATGGTATCGGTGGTTCAGATAATGGTAAAGGTGATCTTAATGGTCCTACAGGGGGCTGTATGTATCAGCTTAAAGTAAAGAAGGATGGATGGATGGTAATTCCTAGCAAGATTTCCTCTAACAAGCCCTTCTATGTATTCGAAGGTCTTCAGGGTGCAGATCCTGTAGCACTTGCATATAATCTTGGAATGGATCTCCAGAGCGGTGACTATCCAGAGATTAAAGAAATCAAATATGCATTGCCTGCTGACGCAGATGGATATGTAGATCGTACAGCTGCTGATATCGATAAATACACATTCGGTACAGATGCCCTTGGATGGCCTATCAGAATTGCAACTCAGAATCCAGACGCGGCAACCGGTGGCAATGGTACAGGTGCTCTTGTTTTCCCTGTTTATGCAGAAGCTGAGAATTATCTCGTTATGGCTACAGGTTCAAAGATGAATACCTGTGGTTTTGTATTCGTAGAAGGCGATCCCGCTGGAGCTGCTCCTGATGTTGCTGTGAAAGGTGTCTACAAAGATACAGAGGATGAGAAAGTAATAGTTATCACAGGTAATGCTCCTGTCATTGGTGCTGTAAACGGTCTCGAAGCTGCTAACGAAAACGCTCCTATCTACAACATGATGGGTGTTCGCGTTAACGCTGACGCTAA
>CAZWJO010000089.1:0-12613 GCA_964634905.1 uncultured Sangeribacter sp. | reverse complement strand
TTTCGTTGCACTCGTCTCGTTCAGCCTCCGTTATGTGCTTCTCATCACGATAGGTTTGACAATTAACCTTGCGGTAGCCGTTGTGTTCTATTATCTGACTAAAATAGAGATACAATTGTATTCGCTTGCAGGAATCACCATCTCGCTTAATCTCATCATTGACAACCTTATTGTGATGGCAGACCACTTTACGCGCCGCCGAAACCTCGGTGCATTCACCTCCATACTTGCCGCTACTCTTACCACAATGGGTGCATTGTCGGTAGTGTTTTTCATGGATGAGAAGACACGCCTCAGTCTACAGGATTTCGTTACTGTAGTCATAATCAACCTATCGGTTTCGCTTGTCGTAGCCCTGTTCCTTGTGCCTGCACTTGTGGAAAGACTCAATATCAAAAGAGGTAGGAAAGGGGGCAAGTTTATCCATCTTAGCCACAGGCTGGCCCTCTTCCTTTCAAAAATTTATGAGAAGATCGTGAGGTTTGTAGTCAGGTTCAGGGTCGCTTTCATCATTCTTGCCATTCTTTCATTCGGACTTCCGGTATTCATGATTCCCGACAAGATTGAGAGTGAGGGATGGTTTGCCGACAGATACAACTCCATATTCGGATCATCTACATATCGTGAGAATGTAAAACCCTGGGTTGACAAAATCCTCGGTGGCACCCTCCGTCTTTTCGTAGAGAAGGTATATGACGGCTCATATTGGAATCGAGACCACTCAGAACCGGTGTTGAGCATAAATGCTACACTCCCGAATGGGGCAACCTTGGAACAGATGAACACACTCGTCAAAAGGATGGAGGTATATCTTGGGGAGTTTCCTGAGATTAGGCAGTTTCAGACCTCCATATCGAGTGCGCGTCGTGCTTCCATTTCTGTTTTCTTTGAGAAAGAGCATCAACACGATGGTTTTCCATACCGTTTGAAAAGCGAGGTGGTGTCGAAGGCCCTTACTCTTGGAGGGGGAAGTTGGAGCGTATATGGAATTGACAACATGGCTTTCTCAAATGATGTCCGAGAGGGAGCCGGCAGTTACCGCATCAAGATGACAGGATATAACTACGATGATCTTTACGACTGGGCATACCGTATGCGTGACACTCTGCTCACCCACCGCAGGATAAAGGAGGTGACCATATCGTCGGAGTTCTCATATTACAAGGATGACTACACTGAGTTTCATCTTGCAATCGACCGCGACAGACTCGCCAAGACAGGAATCAGTGCATCCCAACTGTTCGCCGCCATAGAACCAACTTTCGGACGTGGCATCAGCAGTGGAAGCGTTTCATCCGGGAAAGGGATGGAACAGATAAGGCTTTATTCTAAGCAAGGGGAGGCGTATGATATTTTCGCACTGATGAACCAGCCATTCAAGGTCGGAGACAGAATTTTCAAGTTGTCTGACGTTGGTCGGATAGAGAAACGTCAGACACCCCAGTCGATAGTTAAGAAAAATCAGGAATACGTGTTATGTCTGCAATATGAATACATTGGTTCCCCAAAACAGGGAGAGCGAGTACTGAATCAGGATCTGGAGAAAATCAATTCTATTCTGCCGGTGGGATATAAAGCTGAGAATGAGAAAAACGTGTGGATGCCGAAAGATGATTCGGCTAAATACTGGCTGCTTATTCTCGTAATGGCGATCATATTCTTCACAACTTCCATTCTATTCAACTCGCTGCGGCAACCGCTGGCCATCATTTTCATAATCCCGGTCTCCTTCATCGGGGTATTCTTGATATTCTATCTTTTGAAACTCAAGTTTGACCAAGGTGGTTTTGCTTCTTTCATTCTTCTTGCGGGAATAACTGTGAACGCTGCCATCTATATCCTGAGTGAATACAACACACTCCGTCGGCAATATTCTCGAGTCATGCCAAGCAGACTATATATCAAGGCTTTCAGAATTAAGATTGTGCCCATATTACTGACAGTCCTCTCTACAATTTTGGGGTTTATCCCATTCATCGTCGGAGAGTCGAAGGAGTCCTTCTGGTATCCTCTTGCAATCGGCACGATAGGAGGACTCGCCATGTCATTGCTTGCCCTCCTTCTCATCTTCCCGATATTAGTCTTGCCTTCCCGTAGAAATCAAAATTAAGAATTTTTATTTCTTTGGGGCTTGAAATGTGCTGGAGTAGCCGTCGTTGTGGCCTGGATGCCCTTGTGTGATTTGGGAGGCGAGTTTGAGGACTGGCATTCCGGGACTCAGATTAATGCTGTCGATGGCTTTCATGAGAAGTACTCGTGAAGCTTTATTCCTTATAGATTCTTGAGAATCGAATAGAGAAGGGATTACAGACATTGCCGGAACTATCTCACTCAGCCAAACTCCAGCTCTTTTAAACGGAAGATCCGGAATGAAAATCCTTTCAAGGACTGAAATGGCTGCATTACATATCTGGACAGTATCGCTTGTCGGTTCAATAAATCTAACTGAACCTTGTGGATGAGCATTACCACGTTCAAGATGAAAACGGTTGGTCTGAAGCATGACCCCGAGAAGCTGACACGTACCTCCCATTGCTCTAAGTTTTTTGCTGCAATCAGCGGCATATATAGCTATCCTTGCTCTAATATAATCATAGTCGTCAACATCCTCAGGGAATGTTCTGCTTTCGCTGACAGAGTCTTGAAGAACACTCTGTACATGACTGAGTTCTATGCAATGTTCACCATGGAGTTCACGCCAAGAACGCTCCCCATTGATTCCAAGAGTTGAACGAATCCATCCAAGTTCTTTATCTGCAAAATCCGCAATTGTATAGATCCCTTGAGTATAGAGACGTTTAGAGAGTCTTCTCCCAATGCCCCACAGATCAGAGATAGACATCTTTTGCATTACAGGACGTGCATCCTCTGGATTAAGAAGCACTCCGACACGTTTCCCACGTTTTTTGCAACTTTCAGACACTATTTTAGCAAGAGTCTTGCTTGGTGCAAATCCAATCGTGACAGGAATATGAAGTTCGTCCCAACAGTTTGCGGCAATAGCTTCTCCGATAGCCCGAAGTTGGGAAGCCGGAATGCCGTCCATAATGAGAAAAGCCTCATCGACACTATAGTCGAGAGTCATCGGAGCATACCGACGGAAAATATCATGCACCTTAAGGCTAATGTCTCGATAAAGGAGATGATTTCCGCTTAATGCGATAATTTCGCCACTTTGAATTCTGTCTTTAATTTGAAATGCCGGTTGTCCCATCTTGATACCTGCTCGTTTCGCCTCATTGCTGCGAGCAACGACGCATCCGTCATTGTTGCTGAGCACAACGACAGCACGATTCTCGAGAGCGGGTTTTAAAGTGCGCTCACAACTGACGAAGAAATTATTGCAATCGGCGAGGCCAACCATTTTAAGTGAATAGTTAATAGTGAAAAGTGAATAGTAGTTAGGATTGTGAGTATTCAGTGAGGCGGTAGATTGCATGGTCTTCCACAGCGAAACCTTCCTCCACGAGATATCGCAACGCATCTCCAGCGAGACGGTCGTCTGGAGAGAAGTTTGTCTCAAGAATTGCTTGTGTGATGCCCGAAGGGTACATCTGCATGTATTTCCACACCTTTTTTATCATTTCTTCTTTTGAAATATGGGTCTTTGAATTCTTTTTCCCTCTACAAATATCGCATCTGCCACAATCACAGGAATTTTCTTCGCCGAAATAATCCAACATTCTGCTTACTCGGCATCCTTCATCTCGGTATGCATAGTCGATCATAGCCTCTATGCGGTCAGACATAATCTTGAAACGTTCTTCATAGATGCTACGCTTGATTTCGACGTATCGACTTTCCTCTCTTGAAGTCGGGACAAACATAAAAGGAGTCCTACGTCTTGGGACATACGAAAGAATCTTTAGACGGTTAAGTTCAAGCAGAGAGTTATATACGGTTTCCTGGTCAAGATCCGTCTCTCGACTGATTGTTCCTTCATTGATTTTTACATAATCTGAGAAAAGACCGGGATACTGCCTGAGGACACACTGAAGAGTTCGATCAGCCTCCTTAGAACATCTCAAACTATAAAGTTCTTCTCTTTCGACTGTGATCATAATCCGAGAATTACTCTCAGTTTCTTCTATATAATCAAGATATCCGGCTTGGGAAAGAAGATGGAATGCTGCTACTACCTGTTGGCGCTGAAGATGGAATGTCTCGCAGAAAAGTTCAAAATCAAACTCAATCAAGCGTTCATAACCTTCGCCAATTGCAAGATGCATAAAATTGCAAGCCCGCTCGTAAATGCTTCGAATATCCTCACGTTCTGGGAAGGATAGTTTCAGCTTTCGACGTAGGGTAGCCTTATCATTTTTAGAAACAAGCAGAACTGCAAATGATTTTTTCCCATCACGTCCGGCTCTACCTGCTTCCTGGTAATATTCTTCAAGAGAAGGGGGAAAATCCGCATGGATCACAACTCTTACATCAGGTTTGTCGATACCCATACCAAATGCATTTGTCGCCACCATAACACGCACAATTCCAGATTGCCAAGCATTTTGGCGCTCCGCTTTGGTCTCGTATGAAAGCCCTGCATGATAATAATCGGCAGAAATTCCAGATGCAGTAAGATATTCAGCTATTTCACGTGTCTTTCGGCGACTACGGACATAGACAATCCCGCAACCTTCTGTACGAGAAAGGATATGGAAGATATCATAGAATTTATTTTCTGAGAGTCTGACTAAATAAGAGATGTTATCACGTGAGAAACTCATCTTGAATTTATGGCTGCTGACACTGAAATCAAGTTGACGCATAATGTCTTCAGCCACCAAAGGAGTGGCTGTAGCTGTCAATGCAAGCACTGGTGCTTTCGGATGGACTTTCCTTAGCTCTGAAATCTTTAGATAAGATGGTCGGAAATCATACCCCCATTGGGAAATACAATGTGCTTCATCTACTACAATTAGTCTTACAGGAAGCCGACGCAATTCATCAAGAAAGTAAGCATTTCGAAGTTTTTCAGGAGATACGTAGAGGAAACGGGCTCTCCCATTACAAAGACGTTCCCATGCCAGTCGTGTCTCTCTTATAGTCATACCACTGTTTAGCATTACAGCAGTAATACCACGTCGCTTCAGATTATCAACCTGGTCTTTCATCAGAGATATAAGGGGAGTGACCACGATGGTAAGTCCTGATTCAAATGCCATGCCTGGCACCTGAAAGGTGATGGACTTTCCTCCTCCTGTAGGCATAAGCCCAAGCGTGTCATATCCGGACATCACACTTTCAATGATATCACGCTGAAGAGGGCGGAAATTATCGTAACCCCAATATTTCTTTAGGATAGATTCTAATTCCATACTCAGATGAAAACGGACAAAATAAAGCTACGGATAGGAAATGATCTGATTTAATCAATCATGTTCAGACTTAGATATACGGATATCCTTGATCATAAGCTGGATGGATTCTGAATGATGATGTTTATTCTGCTCAATAGTGTAGCAGATATCAATTGGCTTATGGGCATGGATATGCTCAAAGTAAGGGGCCATATTGAAGGCAATTGCTGAAATCACACGGCTTGTACTATCGTCTTCGAGTTCAAGCTTGATATGCTCTAAGTTCTTTCCTACGAGTTTGGATGTACCGAAGTCAAAAACGTTGCGGGTTCGGAATACGGGTTTCTGATTGCCGGGTCCGAACGGATTGAATTTCTTAAGCCAAGTCATAAGCTCAGGAGTTATGTCGGCGAAAGAAATATCTGCATCTATATCAAGTTGAGGACAAAGCTGGTTTGGCTGGATATTCTTTACGACATATTCTTCAAACAGCTTGCTGAATTCGGGGATATTTTCTTCTTTCAGCGAAAGACCGACAGCGTAAGTATGACCACCGAAGTTCTCAAGAAGATGTCGTGTCGAATTTACGGCGGAATAGATATCGAACCCCTGAACAGAACGGCTGCTGCCGGTTGCCATACCATTAGCGTATGTAAGCACTACCGAAGGTTTGTAGTATAATTCAGTAAGTCGGGATGCCACAATGCCAATAATACCTTTATGCCAATTTTTATTGTAGATGACGATCGACCGCTTTCCATGTACTAATTTGACATTATTTTCTATAAGTTCATTAGCTTCGTCGGTAATCTTCTTATCAAGTTCTTTACGGTCTTTATTGTATTGATCTATCTCAGCTCCTCGTTGGTAGGCATCGTGAAGGTCGCGAGTGACAAGAAGACCGACTGCCTCCATACCGCTTTGCATACGCCCGGAGGCATTGATTCTCGGACCAATCTTGAAAATAACGTCAGATATCGTGATGTCTTTGTTGGTAAGTTTGCAAAGACGGATTATACTACGAAGACCTAAATTAGGATTGGAGTTGAGCCTACGCAGGCCGTGATAGGCCATGATACGGTTTTCTCCGACAATGGGGACTATGTCGGCAGCTATACTGACTGCGACAAGGTCGAGAAGAGAGTCAAGTTCATTATGATTACCAAGGCCATTGCTTTTGGCAAATCCTTGCATGAACTTGAATCCAACCCCACACCCACTCAAATGAGGACAGGGATAAGGAGAACCAGGCATTTTGGGATTGAGGATAGCTACAGCCGGTGGCAACTCCTCATCGGGGACATGATGGTCGCAAATTATAAAGTCAATTCCAAGTTGCTTAGCGTATGCAATTTCTTCAATAGCCTTTATACCACAATCAAGCACCACTACAAGCTTCACATCATTTTCAGCTGCATATTCAATACTTTTGCGTGAGATGCCATATCCCTCTTCATAACGGGTCGGGATATAATATTCCACGTTGCTGTAGTAGTTTTGAAGATATTTATAGACGAGAGCTACAGCAGTGGTACCATCTACATCATAGTCGCCATATATCATGATTCTTTCTTTCGCACCCATAGCACGGTTTAGGCGGTTGACTGCCTTGTCCATGTCGGGCATTAGGAAAGGATCGTGCAGGTCTTCAAGGGAGGGAGAGAAGAAACCTACTGCTTCTTCAGGAGTGCTGACACCACGGCGCATCAGCAGTTCAGGTACGGGGGCAATGTTCCCACATACCGGAAGGAGAGCCTCGGCTTTCTCCTGCTCCTGACGTGTAAGTGGTTGATAATTCCAGTTATTGCTCATGGTGCCAAATTATTAAGGAGCAGAACGCGATAGCCACATTCTGTCTCATATTGCAAAATTAATCAAAAAATGTCAAATTTGCAAGTATATTATTGAGTTTTCATGTGAGCAGGCTCTTTCTTTATTCTTTTTTAACATAAGATATCCCTTCTCTGATGCTTCAGAAAAGGGATAATAAAACGAATATTTAAAAGTGTTACTTTGATTTTATGAAGGCAATAATCGCCTTTGGAGTGAGGGAAGAACCTTTTAAGAGCATTGAAGAGGCATATATTTTACCCCCAATTACTATGGCACCGTAGGCACATGCATAAAGCACCACAAGGGAGAGAATGCTACTCCAAACAGGCACCTCACCCGTAATGGCATTGACTGCTCCAACAGTAGGAGATGTGAGTGGGAAATATGCACAAACCTGCGCTAACACTGACGTAGGATGGTCGACAGCATACATACCTATATACATTGATGCAAGAACTACCATCATCAGAATTGACAGATACTGTTGATTTTCATTATTGCTGTCGGTAAGAGCTCCGCAGGCTGCAAAAAGGGAGCAAAACATAAGATAACCTCCTACAAAATACAGGAAAGACCAAATTATTGTCTGCCATACTAATGGATGTAAAAGATAATGCCAGGGTATGGAGACATCGAAGACAAACAACAATGCAATCCCAAAAACCACGATAAAGACGCTCCAAAGCGCTACCTGAGTCAAACAGATAAGAGCAACGCTAATGATTTTTGCAGTGAGCATTGTCCTGCCGGTGACACAAGTAGCAAGAAATTCCATGATTCTATTTGTCTTTTCTTGGCGAACCATCTGCATCACTTGGCTTCCACAAATCATCATCGCAAAAGTAAGAATCACACCCACCATCATGGCAATTGCCTTTGCAGCTGTCATGCCTTCCTCTTCAGGAGTAAGTCCTGTGCTTTCATTGACTGAGTTTATAAGTGAAGTGTATGAATCCGAATCAGCCATAAGGAATCCCATAATTACTCCAAATGCCAATATTGCCAATGGAAAGACAAATGTCAGAATCCAAAATGATTTTCTGGTGACGGCTGTCTTGTATTCATTTATTATAATTAATTTCAATTTATTCATCATGAGTGGATTTATTAAGAGGGATTATTTTCATTGTTGCAGCAGCCATTTGGTCTTGAGCTTGCGAAGTGTATGAAATAAAAATATCTTTAAGCGAAGGCAATGCTTCTTCGAAATGCAGAATCTGACTTTGCATAGCCACTGCATCGAGCACATCGTTGTTGCTGCTCAACGGATTCCTTCTAAGTTTATAAGCATAACCTCTACGCCAATTAAGATTATCAATCTTTTCGATTTGGGTCACAGCACCCGTGGACATAAGAAGGGGTTGAGCCAGTTCTGTAGATGTAGTGAGAAGCAAAGTATTGTCTTTGTGATTCTCTTTAATATTCGTCATTGTATCCGCTACCAGGATATGACCATGGTCAACGAGTACAATGTCACTACACATTTCTTCGATAGCCGGCATATTGTGAGAGCTGAGTATAATTGTGCTTCCTTTCTCTTGTAGTTGACTAAGGATTTGCTGTAGTATCTGTCCATTTAATGGATCGAAGCCACTGAAGGGTTCGTCAAGGATCACGAGTTTAGGTTCATGCACAAGGGTGCAAATGATCTGTACTTTCTGCTGATTGCCTTTAGAAAGTTCTTTAAGCCGACGTCGTTCTTGTCCTTTAAGATTGAACATCTCAAGATAATCATTCATCACTACTCGAAGTCTCTTTGGATCGCCACCTTTCAACTGGCCGAAATACATAATTTGATCGGCCATTCGCATAGTGTCATAAAGACCTCGTTCTTCCGGCATATATCCAATGTTCCGTGATGCGTCTATGGATGCATCCTCACCAAGTATTTTCACATTTCCAGAATCAATAGTAAGGATACCATTGATGATGCGTAGGAGCGTAGTTTTGCCTGCGCCGTTTGGTCCGAGGATTCCGCAAATTGAACCCTCCTGTATGCCGAAACTGACATTGTCAAGGGCTCGGAGAGAACCAAAACACTTTGTCAGGTTATTTACTTCAAGGATATTCATCTTATTTTTAATCGATTATAATTTCGTGCTATTGTAGCTCTTTTAGCTAATTTAGCTATAATAGCTATCGGAGCCTTGAGATTATACATTTGATTAGACGCAAAAAGCATCCGGAAAATTACATTTTCATTTGATTTTTTTTCCAATGGTTCGATCGCCCATTACTTTTCCGAGCTGACCTCGCTTTTCCATGAGTGCTTGGGTCTCCATAAGAATTTTCTGTTCTTCTTCGGGAGTAGAACGACCAATAATGCTATCAAGTTGCTTCATCTTGGCTCGAATCATCTGGTTGAGCATTTCATTTTTCCATTCAAGCACACCACGGGGAACAAGCACCCTCATCCTGTCGATTTCCATTTTCCTTTCACTGACAGGATTATTTCTCATATATATATTGCTTAATGGTTGTTCTTCATTGATGGCCTCGTTGACTGTTCGTCTGACATCGTCGTCATGATGGCTCGAAAGTTTCTGCTCTATGTAATATCGGGCGAATTCAAAACGCTTCTTAGCCAATTCCTCATTTACCCTTTCCTCCAGAAGACGCTCTGCTCTGCGGATTTCTTCCATACTGAGGTCCTTGGAGGCTATTTCATCATAGCCTGTCTTGAGCATATCTTTCTTTTCCTGTTCAAGCCCTTCAAGGAAAGCATCATTTTCTCTGTTGAAATCTTCTTTCAAATCGAGGATTCGGTTGAAAGTCTTGGCAAAAGCAGGGAAGGTAAACCAAATGTTATCATCTTGAATTTCTTCAGCCACGAATTCTGCAACATTGATCATATCATGAGAGCCGTCGTCAAATTCGACTTCACAAAAATCAAGAATTCCATATCTGACACAATGATAGACTACGGTCCTTTCGAAAGGATAATATGGGTACATATCAGCAATCTCTCTTCCGCTTGAAGGACGTAACTGCTTTGATAGGTCAGGCTGTGGATTATTTTCGTTTTGCTCCAGATGGTCTATCTGGTTTACTTCGCGTTGACGCCTCTGCCGCTCCACAACATCTCCCCTTGATCTCTCGACAGCATCTTCGATGACTTCTTCTCTGACCCCGAGTATGCGGCTACATTCCTGAATATATACATTGCGTTTTACTTTATCAGGAATATGAGCCAGAGAGTTGACTACACTTTCTATGGCAGCCACTCTCTTCTGGGGGTCGTTGCCAATATCTTTTAAAAGAACCTGGGCCTTGAAGCGAATTATATCAGTGGCGTGTCGGTTCACGTATTCTCGGAATTGCTCCGGGGTGTGCTCGCGTGCGAAGGAGTCAGGATCATGCCCGTCAGGCAGAAGAAGAACCTTGACATTCATCTTATGAGCGAGCAACATATCGATACCACGCAAAGAAGCCTTTATGCCTGCAGCATCCCCATCATATATCAAAGTGATGTTGTTCGTGAATCGATGGATCATGGCGATTTGTCCATCTGTCAGTGCAGTTCCGGAAGATGCAACTACATTTTCCATTCCAGACTGCCACATTCCGATCACATCCATATATCCTTCTACAAGGAAGCAATTGTCTTGCTTTGCTATTTCGCCCTTTGCTTGGAATATTCCATATAGCTCATTGCTTTTCTTATATATTGAAGATTCCGGGGAGTTGATGTATTTAGCCATTCCCCCTTTTAGGTCTCTTCCGCCAAGAGCCACTACCTTGCCGGAGGGATTCAAAACAGGGAAAATGACGCGCCCACGAAATCTGTCGTAGTAAGAGCCTGGCATCTTCTGGGATTCTCCAAGAATTCCTACCGCGACAAGGCTGGAAATATCCATACCCTCAAGTTTTGCGGCATCTGAAATAGAATGTCCACTATCTAAATCATAACCAAGTCTGAATTTCTTAATCGCCTCATCTGTGACCCCTCGCTGATAAAGATACTGAAGACCAACGGAGCGACCTTCTTCTGTTTCGCGAAGATCCTTTTCCATCTTCTGGGCTGCCCATTCGTTGGCAAGAAGGAGTGATTCTCGTTCATTCAGTTGGCGACGTTCATCTTCAGAGAGTTCCTTTTCCTCTACCTTAATATGGTATTTATTAGCAAGGTGGATCAATGCATCATGATAGGATATTCCTTCCTTTTCCATAATGAAATTTACCGGCGATCCTCCTTTTTTGCATGAGAAGCAGTAACAGAAGTTTCTTACGGTATTGACTGAAAAAGAAGGGGTCTTTTCATTATGGAAAGGACATAGTCCGACATAATTTCGACCTCTCTTGATGAGATGCACATAATCGCTGACCACTTCGACTATATCGGCAGCGTCAGTGATCTTCTGGACAGTAGCTTTATCAATCATTTAAGTAGCTTGACCCAATGAAGTATTTCTGAAGCTGTACTTTCACATACAGGCACGAGAGGGAGTCTCAACTCATTTTCGATGAGACCCATATCATGCATGACACACTTTACGCCTGCTGGATTGCCGTCGGCAAAAAGAAGTCGAATGATCTCATGAAATTTGAAATGATAGTCTACTGCTTCTATGTAATTGCCTTCGAGGCAAAGATGAACCATCTCTGAGAAATCTTTCGGATAAGCATTACCGAGGACAGAAATTACGCCTTGTGCTCCCAATGTCATTAGAGGGTAAGTCATGCCATCATCGCCGCTTAGGACAATGAAATTTTCCGGTTTATCACGAAGAAGCCTTTGTATCTGATGGATATTGCCGGAGGCTTCTTTAATACCTATTATCCCGGGCACTTCACGAGCAAGACGAAGAGTGGTGTCAGCCGTCATGTTGACTCCGGTCCTACCGGGTACATTATATAGAATCACAGGGATTGGAGAAGCTTGGGCAATAGCCTTAAAGTGACAGAAGATTCCTTCTTGAGACGGTTTATTATAAGGTGGTACGACAGATAATATAGCAGAATAGCCGGAAAAGTCTTCTTTTTTGAGTTGATCTACGAGTTCAGCTGTATTATTGCCTCCTACACCAATCACTAAAGGAACACGTCCCTTCGTATGTTCTTTTATATATTTTTTAAGACTGGTTTTCTCATGCGTCGAAAGGGCAGGGGTCTCGCCAGTAGTGCCAAGTGCTACAAGAAAATCAGCACCATTGTCCACGACATGGTCAATTACTCTTTTCAGAGCTGGATAATCAATTTCTTTATCATTAGTAAAAGGAGTGACAAGGGCCACGCCCATTCCGAGAAAATTCATGTGTGCCATAAGGAACTTATTTATAGATGCTGTATTCAGCTACAAAATTAAGCATTTTTTTTCATTCTGCAAAATATTTGTAAAGAGAGGTGGTATTTGATAAGAAGAATGTATGTTTGAGGAGAATAGTGTGGATAGAAAAAAACCTCCGATTCGCATCGAAGGTATTAATGTTGCCTTGGAAAGACTCGAACTCTCACAAACGGAACCAGAATCCGGTGTGCTA